>JACZSI010000076.1 GCA_022574265.1 Chloroflexota bacterium
TTGTCGGCGCGCTCTCGGTCGTGCCGGGTGTCGTGCAGTTGCGGCGGCCTTTTTCGGGACCTCCAGGGTCCGGCACCCGCGACCGCGCTGGGCTGTCGCTCCTCGACGCCGTCCTGACCGGCCTCGCGCAGGGGCTCGCGGCGCTGCCGGGCCTCAGCCGCTCCGGGCTGACGGTCGCCGTGCTGCTCGGGCGGCGGGTGGACCGCTCCGAGGCGTTGGTCTTGAGCTTCCTCCTGGGCATCCCCGCCGGGCTCGCCGCGGCGCTGTTCGCGGGGCTCGATTCCGGCGTGCTTCGGACGCCCGAAGGCCTGGTGGGCGCGGCCGTTGCGTTCGTCGTGGGCCTCGCCAGCATCAAGGTGCTGCTGGCGCTCGCGCGGCGTGTGAATCTCGCCCTGTTCGTGGTGCTCGTCGGGCTGGCCGTCATCGGCGGCGCGGTCTTCGAGGCCGTCGCGGGCTAGCCGAGCGGCGCGTATGCCAGCCGCGTGTAGCGCGCGCCACCGGGGCCGATCTCGCTGCGCATCAAGCTCACGCCGTCCACGCGGAATGGCGCGGTCGCCTGGAACGTGAGCTCATGCAGGCTCGCGGCCAGCGCTTCGGCATCCCGCGCGCTGAGGCGGTCGCGGACCCGGCCGAGCGTCAGGTGCGGCACGTACGGCCGGCTCTCGGCCGGCTCGCCGACGCCGGCCGTCGCGGTGCCGACGGCTGCGACGAGGCGGACGAGCGCCGCGGACTCCCCGCCGAGGCCGGCCCAGACGACGCTCGGCTTACGCGCGTTGGGGAACACGCCCGTGCCGTCGAGGCGCAGCTCGAACGCTGGGAGCGGCCCGACCGCCGCTTCGAGGGCGGCGGCCAGCTCCTCGACGCGCTCCCGCTCGACGTCGCCCAGGAACCGCAGCGTGAGGTGGACGGCCTCGGGCCTGACCCAGCGGTAGCCCCCGCCCAGGCTCGAGCGCAGCCGTTCGATCGACGCCTCGAGAGCGCCGCGTACGTGCTGCGGCAGCTCGACCGCCACGAACAGGCGGAGCGGAGGGTCAGCCACGCTTGAGCTCGTCGCGCAGCTCGCCGAGGCGCCGGTACCAGCCGGCGATGGCGTCGAGCGAGTACACGGCGTTCGCCGGGCTCGGGTTCGGCGCCACGAACACGCGGCTCGTGCCCAGAAGCCCCGGCTGCCGGCCGAGCTCCACCTCGACCTTGGCGTCCTCGGCGTAGCGCATGAACCACTTGAACCCGGTGATCCCGTTGAAGCAGACGACCAGCGGCGCGGCCTCGACCAGCTTGGCCTTCGCCACGGGCGCCCACTTGCGGAAGTCGGCGGCGCGCAGGCTCGATGCGCTGTTGGAGGCGCGCTTGACGACGTCCGTGAAGCCGAGGCCCCAGTCGCTCAGCCACGCCTCGTCGCCAGGGCCAAGGTCGCGCCCGGCGCCGACGATCCCCGAGCGGTTGAGGGCGGGCCAGAAGCGGTTCTGCGGCGTCGCGAAGTACTTGCCGACGCTCGCCGAATACGTGCCTGGGTTGATGCCGACGAACACGACGTCGAGGCCGGGGCGCAGGTAGTCGGGGAGCGTCGCGCTGCTCACGGGTCTAGGCCCAGCAGCCGCGCCGCGTTGCCGCCCAGGACCTCGGCCGCGTCCTTCGCCGGGAGCCCGTCGATGGCTTCCTTCGCGACCCGGTGCGGCCGCATGAGCGGGAAGTCGGAGCCGAAGAGCATGTGCTCGGTCCCGGCCGTTCCCGCGACGGCTCCGAAGACACCCGGCTCGTAAAGGAACGGTGAGGCCGCCGAGTCGAAGTACACGTTCGCCAGCGCCGCGCGCACCTCGGGCATGAGTGCGTAGAAGGGCAGTCCGCCGCCCCAGTGCGCGCAGACGATGGTCGTTTCGGGGAAGCGCTGGATGAGCGCGAGCAGCTCGGCGGGGTGCGTCGTGCCCTTGCCGGCATACGCGTGGCCCACCGGCTCCGAGCCGTGCACGACGACCGGCAGCCCGCGCTCGGCCGCGAGCGCCATCAGCTTGGCCAGAGCGCGGTCGCGGCCGAGCGCGATGCGCTGCGACGTTGGGTGCAGCTCGCCGATACCGGCGGCGCCCGCCTCGACGCACCGCTCGACCTCATCGAGCGCCGCGCGGCCCCACCTGGGGTGGACGGAGCAGAACGGCACGATCCGGCCGGGGAAGCGCTCGGCCGAGGCCAGCAGGTAGTCGTTGGACTCGCGGGCCACGTCTTGGTCGCACCAGCCGTAGCCGAGCACGACCGAGGTGTCGACGCCGTCTTCGTCCATCGCGTCGATGAGCTCGTCGGCCGTCGCCATGCGCGCGTCGTCGCTCGTGAACAGCGCGGCGAACGTGGCGTCGCGCTCGGCGATCTCGGCGCGCCGCTCGCGGAACGACGGCGGCAGGATGTGCGTGTGGAAGTCGACGATCAAGGGCGTGGTCCCCGCGAGGTCCCGAGAGCGCTCAGTTCTCCGACGGCGCCTGCTCGTCCTCGCTGTACTCGCTGTGGGAGAAGACGCCGACCTCCCGGCCCTGGTGGACGTGCACGATGAAGTCGTCGCGCGTGAGCCCGATGGCGTCGAGCAGCTCGCCGTCCAGGTCCTCGATCAGGTCCTGGATCTCGTCCTGGGTGTAGCGCTCCGACACGCACAGGGTGGCGTGGATCAGGTTCCCGGCGAAGTGGACGTCGAACCGGCCCTGGGGCTGGTCGTCGTCGAAGATCGTGTACACCTCCGAGTACGGCGTGCGGCACTCGCGCTCGAATCGCAGCATCTGCTTCTCCCCTTTACTCGGCGCGGCGGCGGTGCCGCTACGGGCGGACCTGTCCGGTGCCCAGCGCCACCCATTTGTAGCTCGTCAGCTCGCGGAGCCCCATCGGCCCGCGGGCGTGCAGCTTGCCGGTGCTGATCGCGACCTCGGCGCCGAGGCCGAGCTGGCCGCCGTCGTTGAACCGCGTGCTGGCGTTGACCAGCACCACGGCCGCATCCACCTCGTCGACGAAGCGCTCCCCGGCGGCCTGGTCGCCGGTCACGATGGCCTCGGTGTGGCCCGAGCCGTACGTCTCGATGTGCTCGATCGCCTCGTCGAGCGAGTCGACGACGCGTATCGAGAGCACCAGCGCGAGGAACTCCTGCCCGAAGTCCGCGGCCTCCGCTGCCTTGATCGGGCGGTCGTCGACGGGCCCCAGGAGCGCGAGCGCCCGCTGGTCGCAGCGCAGCTCGACGCCCGCGGCGGTGAGCCGCGAGGCGATGTCCGGCAGCATGCGGGCGGCCGCCGCGGGGTGGATGAGCAGCGTGTCCAGCGCGTTGCAGACGCTGGGGCGCTGGACCTTCGCGTTGAAGACGATGGCCGCGGCATCCTCGGCGTCGGCCGTCTCGTCCACGTAGGTGTGGACGACGCCGATGCCGCCCGTCACCGCGGGGACGGTCGCGTTGTCGCGCACCCAGCGGATGAACTGCTCGCCGCCGCGCGGGATGAAGAGGTCGAGGTACTCCTTGAGCCGGACCATCTGGTCCACGACGGCGCGGTCGGTGTCGGTGATGAACTGGACGGCCTCGGGCGTGACGCCGGCTGAGGCGAGCGCGTCCCTGACCAGCTTCACGAGCGCGGTGTTGGAGTGCACGGCCTCCTTGCCGCCGCGCAGCACGACGGCATTGCCCGACTTCAGGCAGAGCGCCGAGATATCGATGGTGACGTTCGGGCGGTTCTCGTACACGCAGCCGATGACGCCGAGGGGTACGCGCCGGTGCGCCAGACGGATGCCGTTCTCCAGCGTGCGCTGGTCGAATTCCTCGCCGACCGGGTCCGGCAGCGCGGCGATCGCCCGCACGTCGGCGGCCATGGCGTTCAGCCGCTCCTCGGTGAGCAGCAGGCGGTCGAGGACCGTCTCGCCGAGGTCCGCCGCGCGGCCCGCGTCCATGTCGAGCGCGTTGGCCTCGAGGATGGCGCGCTGCTCGCGCTCGAGCGCGGCCGCCATGGCTTCGAGCGCCGCGTTCTTCGCCTCGGTCGGCAGCATGCGCAAGCTGCGCGCCGCCGCCTTGGCCGCCTTGGCCTTGGTGATGAGCTCGGAGACGGCCGTCGTCATGAGTCCGCTCCGTTGCGGCCGAGCACGACCATGTTGTTGCGGTGGATGGCTTCGTCGCCGTAGTGGTGACCGATCAGGTCCATGATCTGGTCCGACTTCGCCTGCTGGATGGCGCGGAGGTCGTCGGCGTCGTAGTTCGCGATCCCATAGGCGATGCGCTGGCCGCTGGTGCTCTCGACCGAGATCACGTCGCCGCGCCGGAAGGCTCCCCGCACGCCGCGGACGCCCGCCGGCAGCAGGCTGCGCTCCTGAGCGCGGACCGCCCGCACCGCGCCGTCGTCGGCCACGAGCACACCGCCGCTGTCGGCCATGCCGCTCAGCAGCCACCGCTTGCGGCTCTCCACCTTCGTCGTGCCGGTCGGGAACAGCGTGCCCAGGGGCTCGCCGCATGCGACCCGCTGCACGACGTCCGGCTCGCCGCCGGGCGCGATCACGACCGTGATGCCGGCCTCGGTGGCCTGCTTCGCCGCCGCGAGCTTCGATGCCATGCCGCCGCGCGTGCTGGCGCTCCGGTGCACTTCGGCGAGCTCCATCACGGAGTCGTCGACGCTCTCGACACGGGGGATCAGGGTGGCTTTGGGGTCGCGGTTCGGGTCGGCCGTATACAGCCCACCCGTGTCGGTGAGCATCACCAGCAGGTCGGCGTCGACCAGGTTCGCGACCAGCGCGGAGAGCGTGTCGTTGTCGCCGAAGCGTTCCTGGCCGATCTCCGCGGTGTCGACCACGTCGTTCTCGTTGACGATGGGCACGACGCCGGCGTCGATGAGCCGCTCGAGCGTGTTGCGCACGTTGAGGTAGCCGACGCGGTCGTCCACGTCGCGGCGCGTGAGCAGCGTCTGCGCGACGACGACGTCGTCACGGGAGAAGAGCTCCTGGTATGCGTGCATCAGCCGGCTCTGTCCGACGGCGGCGAGCATCTGGGAGAGCGCCACGCCCTTCGTCGCCCGCGGCTCGCCCAAGGCCTCGCGCCCGGCCGCGATCGCGCCCGAGGTCACCAGCAGCACCTGCGCGCCGAGGCGGCGGACGGCCACGACCTGCGAGACGAGCGATGCCATCATGGCGCCGTCGAGGCCCGGCCCGCCCTGGGTCAGCACGTTCGTGCCCGCCTTGACGACGATGCGCCGGTAGGCGAGCTTGGGCCCGTTCTCGGCGGGTGCTTTCTTGGGGGTTCGAGAGGCCATCGGTGACTCGCTCGCGCAGCGCGCGCGGGAACGCTGCGCCAGGTACCGACCGATTGTAACGCAACCCCAGCCAGTGTGAGGGCCGGTGCGCTCGCTTCGGCGAAGAACGTTCGGGCGCACCACGAGGTGATAGGATGGCTCCGTGGCCGGCCTGCCGGCCCTTTTGGCGTGCCCGGCGTGCCGGGGACGCCCATCCGTAGGTTCTGGAGCGCTATCGGTGAGCCTCGGCGGACTGCTGGACGTGCTCGGGTCGGTGCCCGGCTATCGGGGCCTCGTCGACGACGTGGCGGCGGGCCGGACGGCCCGGGCTTCGATGCTGGAGGCCGCCAAGCCGTGCGTCATCGCGGCGCTCTGGCGGGACCTCGGCCGGCCCGTCGTCCTCGTCTGCCCGCACCCCGACGACGCGCGCCGCATGATCGAGCAGCTCGAGGGGTACTGCGGCCCGGAAGCGCCCATCTACCACTTCGCCGAGTCGGAGGTCCTGCCGTACGAGCGGTTGTCGGTGGAGGCGGGCACCGTCCACGAGCGCCTCTCCGCCCTCGGCGCGCTGCACGGGCTCGCGTCCAAGCCGGTGCCAGAGGGGGACGGCGGCGCAGGGGCGCCACGGCCGCCGCTCATCGTCACGTCCGTCACGGGCCTCATGCAGAAGACCATCGCGCCCGCGCTCTTCCGGGAGCTCGTGCACACCGTCCGCTCCGGCGAGCGCTTCGCCGTCGAGGCGTCGCTCGAGCAGTGGGCGCGCATGGGCTATCGGACCGTGCCGCTGGTCGAGGGGCCGGGCACCGCGGCCCGGCGCGGCGGCGTCATCGACGTCTTTCCGCCCGGGCAGCCGCAGCCCGCGCGCATCGACCTCTGGGGCGACCGCATCGACACCATCCGCCTCTTCGAGACCGGCTCGCAGCGGTCCACCGGCGAGATCGAAGAGCTCCGGGTGCTCCCCGCGTTCGAGGTGCTGCCGTCGCTCGGCGACCAGGACGCGGTGGAGGCCGCGGTGCGGGCGCTCGACTTCTCGAACTGCCGCACGTCCGAGCGGGACCGGGTCTCCGACGAGCTGGCCGAGCTCATGGCGGGGCTCTCCTTCGAGGCCGCGTCGCTCTACTCGGGCTTCATGCTGCACCACTCGCTGCTCGACCATCTGGCCTCGGCGCCGGAGACGGTGCTCGTGTTCGACGAGCCCGCGGAGGCCGACGAGGCCATCCGCCACCTGGAGCAGCAGGCGGCGCAGATGCGGCTCGCCAAGCAGGAGCGAGGCGACCTCCCGCTCGGGTTCCCATCCCCGCTGGCCGACGGCCCGGCGGTGGAGGAGGCGCTCTCCGCCTGGCCCGCGCGGGTGGAGCTCAGCCGCTACCGCGGCTCCGGCGCCGTCGCGCTCCCCTTCGCGCCCGCGCCCGCCTACCACGGCGCGCTGCCGGAGCTCGCGAGCGCGCTCCGCGTCCGCGACCGGGCCCCGGTCGTGCTGGCGACCCACCACTCGCGGCGGATGGAGGAGCTGCTGCGCGAGGCGGACGTCGCGGCGCGCGAGACGCACGAGCTCGGGCCGGTGGGGGCGGAGGACGTCGTGCAGGTCGTGCGCGTCGCGCTCAGCGGCGGCTGGGCGCTGCACGCCGAGGAGGGCGTGGAGCCACCGCTGGCGACGCTGCTCACGGACACCGAGCTCTTCGGCGCCGCCAAGCGCCGGGCCGCGCGTCCTCGGCGTCATCCGGCGAAGCTGCGGACCGTCACGGTCGACGAGCTGAGCCCCGGCCAGCTCGTCGTGCACGTGGAGCACGGCATCGCCCGCTTCGGTGGGACCACGGTGCGCACCGCCTCAGGCGGGACCGAGAGCGAGTTCCTGACGCTTGAGTACGCCGACGGCGACAAGCTTTATGTGCCGATGGAGCACCTCGACCGGCTGACCCCATACGTGGGCGGCGGCGAGGACCAGCCCGGTCTCACGCGTCTCGGCACCCAGGAGTGGGGCCGCGCCGTATCCCGGGCGCGCGAGGCCACGAAGAAGCTGGCCGTCGACCTACTGGCACTGTACGCAGCGCGCGAGGTCGCGGAGGGGTTCGCGCACGAGCCCGATATGCCGTGGCAACGCGAGATGGAGGACGCATTCCCCTTCGTCGAGACGGCGGACCAACAGCTCGCCATCGAGGACGTCAAGGCCGATCTCGAGAGCGCGAAGCCGATGGACCGTCTGGTGTGCGGCGACGTGGGCTACGGCAAGACCGAGGTGGCGCTGCGGGCGGCGTTCAAGACGGTCCTCGCTGGCAAGCAGGTCGCGGTTCTCGTGCCCACCACCATCCTCGCCCAGCAGCACTACGAGACGTTCACCGAGCGGCTGGCGCCCTACCCGGTGACGGTCGAGGTGCTCAGCCGCTTCCGGACCGACCGTGAGCAGGACGAGGTCATCGCGCGGCTGAAGACGGGCGAGGTGGACATCGTCATCGGCACGCACCGGCTGGTGCAGGCC
>JACZSI010000077.1 GCA_022574265.1 Chloroflexota bacterium
GCGACGGCGAGGTGCGTCTTGCCGCAGCCCGAGTCGCCGACCAGGACGAGCCAGCCGTGCGGGTCGCGCGCGAACGCCGAGCTCATGGCGAGGGCCGCCTCGAGCGTCTCGCGCTGCTCGGGCTCATCGGCGCGGCCGGCGGACTCGAAGGTCTCGAAGGTCATGTGCTTGAGCATCTCTTGGGGGACGGCGCCGACGCGCTGTCCGCCCGCCGAGGCGGCGGCGCCCAGGTCCATGACGCGCGACGTGCGCGGGTCGAGCAGCCGCTGCTGGAGCCGTGGGTCGAGCCGGTCGAGCGCGATGCTTGAGGTCACGATCGTCGGCAGGTCGTTGAGGTAGCGGTGGTTCAGCACCTGGTAGACCTTCTCCTCGGCCCACGGCGTCGTGCTGTGCCGGCCCAGGTCGTCCAACACCAGGACGGGGACGGTTTTGACCTGCTCGAACAGCTCGTCGTAGGAGACCTCGGCGTCGGGGCCGTAGGTGGCCCGCAGGTGGTCGAGCAGGTCGGGGACGAAGGTGAAGAAGACGGCCTCGCCGCGCTCCATGAGCCGGTTGGCCATGCCCGCGGCCAGGTGCGTCTTGCCGGTGCCGGAGCCGCCGACGAGCATGAAGCAGCCGCGGGGGTCGTCGGCGTAGGCGCGGGCGGCATCAAGCGCCGCCTCGAAGCGCGCGCGGGCCTCGGCGCTCGGGCCGGCCGCCGTGATCGCTTCGAGGGAGACCTTCGCGAGCGAGCCCATGTTGCTGAAGCGGCGGAGGCGCTCGAGCCGGTCGGCGGCGCCCCGCTCCCGCCGGCAGACGCAGGGGAACGCGCGGCCGAAGTCCGGGTGGTCGAGCCCCACCTCATGCCGGACCCAGCCCAGGTCGCGGCAGACCGGGCAGACGGGTTCCTTCGCCTCTTCCTCGACCGCCGCGAGCCAGTCAGCCGGATAGTCGGCGGCGCCGGAGGAGATCTGCAGCTGTAAGCGTTTCAGGATGTCGCCCAGACTCTCCATGCCTCTCCTGTCTTGGTCCATCGGACCTTCGCCCATCGGACGCCCACCGCTCCAGGATCGTGGCGATGTACCGCCAGCTACGCGCGTTGCGCTCTGCCGCCTCGCGGATCGCGCCCTCGATCCACTCCGCGGGATACGTGGCCTCGGCCTCGCGCAGCTGCTCGGCGACCATCGGCGTCAGCATGCCGACGTTGGCCTCGTAGAGCGCGAAGACGTTGGGCCGCTCCACGACGACCGGCTCCGGAGGCGCCGTGGATGGGAGTGGCGTGAGCCGCGCCGCGCTGCGCCGGTTCTCCGGCGTGTTGAGCAGATAGCGGCCCGCGGCCTCGAGCAACGTCCCGCGCGCGCACGCGAGCCCGAGGCCACGGCGCACCTCGGCGGTCGAGCCGAGCGCGGCATTCAGCACGCCGTCGGCCTCCAGCGTCGCCGCCGGAACGGCCTTGGGGGAGCCCTTCACCTGCGCTGAGTGCCAGAGGAAACGCAGCGTGCACTTGAGCTCGGCCATGTCGTCGATCTCGGCGAGGAGCGAGCCGAGCAGGGGCGCGGGCACCGGCAGCGAGCGCACGCGCGCTTCGAAGCCGGCGCCGCTGGTTGAGTTGCTTGCGGTCTGCATCGCGGACCCGCCTCATGCGCCC
The DNA here is from genome assembly GCA_022574265.1 of Chloroflexota bacterium. Taxonomy (GTDB): domain Bacteria; phylum Chloroflexota; class Dehalococcoidia; order Lucifugimonadales; family Australimonadaceae; genus JADFRC01. Next base: position 1,628 of record JACZSI010000077.1, read on the forward strand.
GGCGCCGCGGTGCCCAGTACGGGCTCGAAGCGCGAGAAGTTCTCGCGGAAGTAGAGGTCGATCTCGCGGGTCGGTCCGTGCCGGTTCTTGCGGATGATGAGCTTGACGAGGTGATGAGGGTAGGGCGCGTCCATGTCCGCGGCGTGGCGCCGGTCCCACTGCTCCTCGTTGTAGTACTTGTCCTCGCGGTGGATGAACGCGACCACGTCGGCGTCCTGCTCGATGCTGCCGGACTCGCGCAGGTCGGAGAGCTGGGGGAGGTGGTCGGGCCGCTGCTCGATGGCGCGGGAGAGCTGGGAGACGGCGATCACCGGTGCGTTGAGCTCACGGGCGGCCGCCTTGAGCTGCCGGGTCACGTCCGAAAGCTCCTGCGTGCGGTTCTCGTTGCGCCGCTCAGGCCCGGAGATGAGCTGGATGTAGTCGACGACGACCAGGTCGACGGGGCGGCTGGCGTGCAGGCGGCGCAGCTTGCTCCGCATCTCCGCGACGGTCTGCGCGGGGGTGTCGTCGAGGAAGATGGTGAGGTCGGACAGGGCGCCGATGGCGTTGGTCACGCGGGCCTGGGCGGACTCGGGGATCAGGTGCAGGCGCAGCAGGTGGCTGTCGACTTCCGCCTCGGCCGCGACGAGGCGGAGCGCGAGCTGCTCGCGGCCCATCTCGAGGCTGAAGACGGCCACGACGTGCCCCTGCCCAGCCGCGTGGCGGGCGATGTTCATGGCAAGCGTGGATTTCCCGAAGGCGGGGCGGGCGGCGAGGATGAACAGGTCGCCGCGCACCAGTCCGCCGAGCGCTCGGTCGAGGTCCGGGAAGCCGCTGGGGATCGGTGCGGTCGCGCGGTCCATCACGCCGCCGATGGTGCCCATCTGCTCCATGTATTCGTCGAGGACGTCGTGAAGGCTCACGAAGTCCCGCACGACGTGCGTGCCGCGCACGCGGGTGAGCAGCTCCTCGGCTTGGGCCATGGCGGCCTCGGTGTCGGCGCTGTCCGCGTAGCCCAAGGCGGCGATGTCGCCTGCCGCGAGGATGAGCCGGCGCATCGTGGCCGTGCGGTTCACGATCTGGGCGAAGTGCTCGACGTGCACGGTGGTCGGCACGGTGGCGACGAGGTGCGAGAGGTATGCCGGGCCGCCGACGTCGTCGAGGTGCTCGCGGAGCCCGAGCTCACGCCCGACGCTGATCTGGTCGATGGGGTCGCCGCGCGCCTGGAGCGCCTCGCAGGCCTCGAAGCACCAGCGGTTGCGCTCGCGGTAGAAGTCGTCGGCGCGCACGAGCGATGCGACGCGGTCGATGGCGCTGCCGTCGATCAGGAGCGAGCCGACCACCGCCTCCTCGGCGTCGGGGTCATGGGGGGGAAGCTTCTCGGCGTACACCATCGGGGGCTTTACGCGTCCTCGTCCTTCTTCTCGTCTTCTTCGTCGGCACCTGTCTCGACGGGCTCGGCGCTCGCCTCGGCCGGCTCCGCCCCGGGCTCTTTGTCCTCATCGCTCGTGGCGGTGTCGTCGAGCGCCTCGGGCAGCCCCTCCTCGGCCAGCGTGGCCATGGCCGCGGCCTCCTCCGGCGAATAGCCTTCGGGGATCACGGAGACGATCACCTCGGCCTGGACGTCGCGGTAGAGGCGGATGTTCACGGGGTAGTCGCCCGGCTCGTGGATCGCGGTGCCGAGCAGCACCTGGCGGTGGTCGATCTCGCGGCCCGTCGCCTCGGTCAGCTTCTCGGCGATGGCGCGGCCGGTGACCGACCCGAACAGCCGGCCGCTCGGGCCCACGCGCACCTCGACCTCGACGGTCGTGCCGGCGATCGCCTCGGCGACGACCTCCCACTCCTCCGAGAACTTCAGCCGCGTCTCGTGGGCGGCCTTCTCGATGGCCTTGATCCGCTGGAGCTGGTCGGGGGTGGCTGGTGCCGCCAGCCCCCTGGGCAGCAGGTAGTTGCGGGCGAAGCCGTTCTTCACCTCTTTGACCTCGCCGGCGTCGGCGGTCTCGGGAACGTCTTTCAGGAAGATGACTTTCATGGGTCTGTCCTCACGTCGGGCACGCGCCGGCCCGCTCATAGCTGGGATTCGACCGCCGCCGCGCCTGCGGTGCAGCAGACAACGATGCGGCACACGGCCGCACACCATCATAAACCACGTCGGCCGGCAACTGGGATAGGCCCAGATGACCCGCTGACGGGCCGGATCCAGCAGAGAGAGGACTTCGCGCCGTGGCGGATTATCCACGCCCCCAAGAGTGGGGACGCAAGTGGCTCGCCGGTTGATTTCGAGACGTGCTAGCCCGCCAGAGCTCGCTCGAGCCCGGTCCCGTGCGCCTCGGCGAGCGCCGCCAGCGGCTCGTCGATGAGGCCGCCGAGGCTCACGCGCTCGCCGCCGACGCTCCCCAGGCGGAGCACGGGCACGCCCGCCGCCCCGGCGCGCGCAGCGACGGCGGCAGCGTCGTCGGGGGCGCAGCTGACGACGACGCGGGATGCCGCCTCGCCGAAAAGCGCCGCGTCCCACCGCCCCCTGTGTTGCCCCCTCTCCCTGAGCAGGGAGAGGGTTGGGGTGAGGGTCGATTCCCCCACGAACCCGACGCCGCCCAGGATCGCGCTCTCGGCGACCGCGACCGCCAGGCCGCCGTCGGCGCAGTCGTGCGCGGAGCGCAGCAGGCGCGCCTCGGCGAGCGCGACGAGCAGCGCCTGCACGCGCGCTTCGAGCGCGAGGTCGATCGAGGGCGCGCCGATCACGAGGCCGTGGACGTGGGCGAGGTACTCGCTGCCCGCGAGCGACGCGGGGTCGCCGGCGAGCGCATCCGCGCCCAGCAGCAGCACGGCATCCCCAAGCTCGACGAAGCCAGCGGTGAGCCGCGCGCCGGCGTCCTCGAGCAGGCCGACGGCGCCGACGACCGGCGTGGGGTAGATGGCCTCCCCGCCGGACTCGTTGTAGAGCGACACGTTGCCGCTCACGACGGGTACGCCGAGTGCCTTGGCGGCATCCGCGATGCCGCGGATCGCCTCCGCGAGCTGGTAGTAGACGTCGGGGCGCTCCGGGTCGCCGAAGTTGAGGCAGTCGGTCAGCGCCAGCGGCCTGGCGCCGGCGCACGCCACGTTGCGGCAAGCCTCGGCCGCGGCCATCGCGCCGCCGGCGTACGGCTCCAGGTACGCCATGCGCCCGTTGCCGTCCACGGCCATGGCGATGGCCTTGGCGGTCCCCCTGATGCGCAGCACCGCCGCGTCGCCGGCGCCTGGCTTGACGAGCGTGTTGGTCTGCACCTCGTGGTCGTACCGGCGGTAGACCGAGCGCTTGGAGGCGATGTTCGGCGAGGCGAGCAACGCTCGGAGCAGAGCGCCCGCCTCGCCGGGCGGCGGCTCCTGGGGCCACGGCGCGTCGTGGAGCTCCGCGAGGTATGCCGGGCGCTGCGGCTCGGAGCGGTACCGGGGCGGCTCGGAGAGCGGACCGATCTCCACCTCCGCGACCGTCTCATCGCCGTCCAGGATCCGGGCGAGGCCGTCGCCGGTCACCCGGCCGATCACGGTCGCGCTCAGGTCCCACCGCTCGAAGATGTCGGCGATCGGGCGCTCCTCGCCCTCGCGGACGATCAGCAGCATGCGCTCCTGCGACTCGGACAGCATGACCTCGTACGGCGTCATGCCGGGCTCGCGGCGGGGAACCAGCGCGACGTCGATCTCGACGCCGGTGCCTCCGCGCGCGGCGCACTCGATGGCCGAGCTCGTCAGTCCGGCGGCGCCGAGGTCCTGCATCGCCGCGAGGTGTCCAGAGCGCGCTGCTTCCAGACACGCCTCGATGAGGACCTTCTCCAGGAACGGGTCGCCGACCTGGACCGTCGGGCGCATCTCGCGCTCCCCGTCGCCGAACGTCCGCGACGCGAGCCCCGACGCGCCGTGGATGCCGTCGCGGCCGGTGGCGGAGCCGACGAGCATCAGCGTGGAGCCGGGCGTCGTGGCCGCGGAGCGCATCAGCTCGCCCTCGCGCAGCACGCCGACGCACATGGCGTTGACCAGCGGGTTGCCGGCGTAGCTCGGCGCGAAGGCGACCTCGCCACCGACGTCGGGGATGCCGATGCAGTTCCCGTACCCGGAGATGCCCGCCACGACGCCCTCGAACAGGTAGCGGTTGTGGGCGTCGTCCAGCGTGCCGAAGCGCAGCGAGTTGAGCAGGGCGATCGGGCGCGCGCCCATGGCCAGGATGTCGCGGATGATGCCGCCGACGCCCGTCGCGGCGCCCTGATACGGCTCGACGGCCGAGGGGTGGTTGTGCGACTCGATCTTGAAGACGATGCTGAGGCCGTCTCCGATGTCGACGACGCCCGCGTTCTCCTCGCCCGCGGCGACGCGGACGGCCGGGCCCTCGGACGGCAGCATGCGCAGCAGCGGCTTCGAATGCTTGTAGCCGCAGTGCTCGCTCCAAAGCGCGCCGAACATGCCGAGCTCGACCTCGTTCGGCTCGCGCCCCAGCTTCTGGACGATCAGGGCGTACTCCTCGGCGGTGAGCGCGATGCGGTCGAGGGTCTCTTGAGAGACGGGCATCAGTTGGCGGCTCCGATCAGGGCGACGCCGCCCACGACGAGCGTCGCGCCGAGCACCGAGCGCACGGTGAGGCGCTCGTGGCCGCGCAGGACGATCAGCACGAACGCGTAGGACACGAGCGGCACCACGCCGACGATCGGCGCGCCAACGCTGAAGTCGATACTGGCGAGCGCCGTGTAGAAGCTGGCCGTGGCCAGCGCGAAGCAGATCCCAGCGATCACGATCCATCGGAGCACGCCGCGCTCGAGCCGGAGCCCCGAGCGCAGACTCCTGGCGCGCGCCGCGGTGAGGAACAGCAGCCCGAAGGCCACCTCATAGAACGCGACGACCACGCCAGGGGTGCCGTCGTCCACGAGCTGCTTGGCGATGAAGCCGGCGGTGGAGAGCGATGCCGCCGCCAACGCCGCGAACACGATGCCCTGCGTTACCGCGGACGTCCGGCTCCCCGCCCGGAGGACGCTCACCGCAGCACCCGCCTGCGGTCGGTCAGCACGACGGCGACGCCCGTGACGATGGCGAGCGCTCCGGCGAGCGTCGCGACGCTTGGCCGCTCGCCGCCGAGGGTGACGGCGAGGGCGATGGAGAAGATCGGGATCATCCCCAAGATCGGCGCGACGACGACGACCCCGGCGCGCTGCATCCCGTGGAAGTACAGCAGGTTGCCAGTGAGCCAGGTGAGCAGCCCCATGACGGCCGTTGCGACGAGGAAAGACGCCTCCGGCACCGCGAAACCGCCAGTAACCACCACGAGGACGGCGAGGATGGACAGGACCATGCCGGCCACGACGACGGTGACCGCCTCGGGCCGCGCGCCGAACATCGCCCGGCGCACGAAGACGTCTCCGGCGCCCCATCCGAACGCCGCCGCGATAGCCAGCAGTATGCCGATCTCCACGCTTGCCGTTCTCCGTAGCCTGCCGGGTCAGACGGCGGCGCGCTCCTGCACCGCGTCCTGGATCGAGCGCAGCACGACGAGTCCGTCGGTGCCGCCGAGCGCCGCTTCGACCGCGCGCTCCGGGTGCGGCATGAGGCCGAGCACGTTGCCGGCCTCGTTGGTGATCCCGGCGATGTTCGCCCGCGAGCCGTTGGGGTTCGCGTCGCCGGTCACGTCGCCGTCGGCCGTGCAGTAGCGGAAGGCGATCTGGCCGTTGGCCTCGAGCCGCGCCAGGGTCAAGTCGTCCGCGTGGTAGTTGCCGTCGCCGTGCGAGATGGGGATGGACAGCACGTCCCCCGGCCTAGCCAGCGACGTGAACGGCGCGGCGGCGCGCTCGACCCGCAGGTGCTGGGTCTGGCAGCGGAACTGGAGGCTGCCGTTGCGCATGAGCGCGCCGGGGAGCAGCCCCGACTCGCAGAGCACCTGGAAGCCGTTGCAGCTCCCGATGACCGGCCCGCCCGCGTCCGCGAAATCGGCCACGGCGGCCATGATCGGCGAGAAGCGCGCGATGGCGCCCGGACGCAGATAGTCGCCGTAGGAGAAACCGCCCGGCAGCACGACGCAGTCGGCACCGCCCAGGTCCTTGGCCTTGGGGAAT
>JACZSI010000078.1 GCA_022574265.1 Chloroflexota bacterium
CGCTGGAGAACCCAGAGGACTGCGAAGCCTGCACGTAGAGCACCGCTTGGCGCGCCCCGGTCCAGGAGGCGCGAGGGAACGACAGGAACAAGGCGGAGTTGATGGGGCCACAAACACGTGACCTATATGAGCGGTTGGTCTGGTTGTCGAGGTCATGGCACGCACTGGAGTGCCAACTGCACGACTTCGGCCGGTGGTTCGCTCCCACCGGACCTGAGCAATTGCAGAAGTCCAGCGAGCGCGAGTCACTGAAAGCTAAGGCAGAGCGGATTTGGAGGGAGCACTTGACCGTAGCGGGACGGTTGGTGGCAACCGCACGCCGGGGAGCATAGCTCCCCGCTCACCCTGAGCCTGTCGAAGGGCGAGGAGACGTAGGCCAAGCATGGCGTTCTCGGTGTACATCCTGCGCTGCTCGGACAACTCGTACTACACCGGGCACACGGAGGACTTGGAGGCCCGGCTGGCGGGACACCAGATGGGGAGGATCGCCGGCTACACGAAGACGAGGAGGCCCGTGAGCCTCGTGTTCAGCCAGCAGTTCGCTTCACGAGATGAGGCATTCGCCGCGGAGCGGCAGATCAAGGGCTGGACGAGGGTCAAGAAAGAGGCGCTGATTCGCGGTGAGCTGAGCCGGCTCCCGGCCCTCGCTCACTCATCCTTCGACAGGCTCAGGACGAGCGGGTCTTGAGCCACCGTCAGCTTAGGAAGCAGGAACCGGAGCTAGCACGCATGAACCAACACCAACAGAAGCCCTTCGAGGCAGCGCGGCCCGACGAGCCCGACTACTACCCCATGCTCGAGAAGCTCGTCGACGTCGTCACCGAAGCGGCCGAGCGGCTGAGCGCGCTCGCCGCCGACTACGAGCCCGCGCTCGCCGTCCGCGCGACCGTCGTCCAGGGCCAGCTCATGCTCATGGAGCGCCCGGAGTCGCCGACCCCGCAGGCGCTGCTCGAGCGCCTCGGGCTCGCTGCCGGCGAGGCCATCGAGCAGCTCGAGAGCGAGCTGACCGTGCGCGAGTCGACGCTCGATGCGCAAGACGGCATCCAGAAGCGCATCATCGCGGACCTGCGGCAGCGGATCGGCGCGTACAGAACCGAGCTTGAAGCTGCCAAGAAGCTCTTGCTGGATGGCATGGGCCAGTCGTCAAATTAGGGCGCTCGACCGAAGACGCAGGAATGGAGCAACGAAGCATCATGGCGATCCTCGACCCCGGGATGGACCTCACGCTGCGCCCCATGCGCTACCCCGAGTTCTACGAGATGTACAAGAACGGGATCCGCAACACGTGGACCGTCGACGAGGTCGACTTCTCCGACGACATCAAGGACCTGCACACGAAGCTCACGGAGCCCGAGCAGCACCTGGTCCGGCGGCTCGTGGCGTTCTTCGCCACCGGCGACGCCATCGTCGCCAACAACCTGGTGCTCAACCTCTACAAGCACCTCAACTCGCCCGAGGCGCGCCTCTACCTCTCCCGCCAGCTCTTCGAGGAGGCGCTGCACATCCAGTTCTACCTGACGCTGCTCGACACCTACGTCCCCGACATCGACGAGCGCGCCGAGATGTTCCGCGCCGTGGAGACCGTGCCCTCGATCAAGCGCAAGGCCGAGTTCTGCTTCCGCTGGCTCGACTCGATCCACGACCTCGACAGGCTCGAAACCGACGAGCACCGCCGCAGGTTCCTGATGAACCTCATCTGCTACGCCACCTGCGTGGAGGGCCTCTTCTTCTACGCAGCGTTCGCCTATGTCTACTTCCTGCGCTCCAAGGGGCTCTTGAACGGCCTCGCCTCCGGCACGAACTGGGTCTTCCGCGACGAGAGCTGCCACATGAGCTTCGCCATCGCCGTCGTGAAGACCACGCGGATGGAGTACCCGCAGCTCTTCGACGAGGCGCTCGAACGAGAGGTCGGCGAGATGATCGACGAGGCGGTCGAGTGCGAGACACAGTTCGCCGAGGACCTCCTCAGCGGCTCCGTGGCCGGCCTGACGGTCAAGGACGTGCGCGCGTACCTCGAGAACGTCGCCGACCAGCGGCTCGTGAACCTGGGCATGGCCAAGCGCTACGGCACGCGCAACCCACTCACGTTCATGGACCTCCAAGACGTGCAGGAGCTCTCGAACTTCTTCGAACGGCGCGTCTCCGCCTACCAGTCGGCCGTCACCGGCCAAGTCTCCTTCGACGAGAGTTTCTAGGCCCCCGGCGCTGGCGGGTGTAGGGGCGCGCCCTACGCCGCCTGGCGCGCGGCGGCCTCCGTCAGACCGATGCGGATGCTCATCGTGCCTATCGCGCTCTCGAACGAAGCGCGGATCTGGGGGTTCGTCACGATGACCCGCGCGCCCATGGGGAGGAGTACCGGCGGGCTGATCTCGCACGCGTACTGAGCAGCGGCGAGCTCGATGGTGGCGTTGCCCGTGATGATATTGGCGAGCTCGCCGATCGCCGACAAGCCCACGTCGTCCAGCTCGTCGGTGTAAGTGGTCCCGCACATCAGACCGGCGACGGCCAACGCCGTCGCGTTCGACCACTCGTAGAACACGTTGCCCTGGAGCCTGCCCGTCACGCCGATGATCGCGGTCAGGTCCTCCGTCGTGAACGTACCCATCACCGAGTGCGCCCCGTGGTACGTCAGGTCCTCGCCGAGCTCCTTCTTCCACACATCCAGGGCCGGTGTCAGGAACGCATTGACGAACTCGGCTTTCATCGTTGGGTCGCCTCCTCGGTAGATCGGCAGCGCGGACATTGCCTACCCACAAGGCTACGCGCCGGGGCCGGATGAGCGGCACCGCCACGACCCCCAACGGACGTTGGTACGCGCACGCAATCGGAGCGAGGGCCAGCACCGGCCGCCCGTTCGCGCAGAGGCCACGGCCCGCTGCACGCGGGCCCAGACGACCCGTCCTACTGGTCCATCGTGCTCTCGGCGAAGACCTCCTCCAGGCCGATCAGCCGCGGCGTCAGGCCCTGTTCGTACGAGTACTGAGCCGCCGTCTCGAGCGTCTTGCGGTTCGCCGCGACCCCATGCTGGACGATGTTCGCCGACAGCACCTCGCGTGAGCCTGCGGGCAGCAGGCCCGAGTCGATGTAGTACTCCACGTGCTCCATCCGTTGCGCCGCCGCCAGCTTGTTGGCCTTCTCGAACGCCTTGAGCACGTTCAGCACCGCCCAGGGGTGCCGCTCCGCGATCGACCGCTTCATGATCATCCCGTGGTTGATATGGATGATGCCCGTCTTCTCGTAGTAGCGCGTGCCCTCGGCTACCGGGTCCGGGAAGAGGCCCTTGATATCGGGGTGGTGCCATAGGTCGGCGGTACTGCGGTCGACCAGGTTGGGATCGACGATGTAGAGCAGCGTCGCCTCCAGCTCCCCGGAGAGCATCATCGAGCCGATGTCCTTCTCAATGGGTATCTGGTGGATCGTGACGCCCTTCGGCGCCTTGAAGCCGACCGCGCCCGCGTGGCTGTGGTCGGGCGTCCGCTCCATCCAAAACTCCATGTCCTTCGGCTCGACGCCGAACTCGTGCTGGAGGACGCCGCGCGTCCACAGCGCCGCCGTCTGCTGGTACTCCGGCACGCCCACGCGCTTGCCCTTGAGGTCGGCCGGTGAATCGATGCCCGCGTCCCGCCGGACAAGCACGCCGGTGTGGAAGAAGCGGCGCGTCGTGAAGACCGGCAACCCCACCCAGCGGTCGTCGCCGCCGGCGAGCGCCATGATGAGGGAGGAGAAGGACATCTCCGAGATGTCGAAGTCCGCGAACCGCAGCTGACGCCAGAACAGCTCGGATGGGTGCACCACGCTCGGGATCAGGTCGATGCCGTCGGGGGACACGGTGCCGTCGTGCAGCGCCCACGTGCGCGGGTTGGAAGCCATGCCGATGCTGAGCTGGATGTTCACGGGTCCTCCTCCTGTGTGGATGGGCGGCGGGGGCGCCATGTAACGCCCTGCGGCGAGGCCGTGTCAAGTCCGGTGCGATGGCGCCGTTGCGCGCTGGACGCCCCCGGCCGCACGGGGCGGCTGGTGCCAGCACCCAACGCACGTTGGTGCGCTTCCCCGAACCGAAGTGGATGCCCACACCGTGGGGCGCGGCCGCGGCGGCGGCTACATTTTGGTGGTACGACGCCCCACCGCGCTGGCTACCTTAGTGGAGCCCCCCTCCGCGGGCAGCCGGCCGCGGTGGGGCGCCAGAGACCGCGCTATGGTCATGTCCCAAGCCGACATAGACGCCCTCATCGCGGGCCAAGATACGGAAGCGGCGGACGACGCCCCTGCCGAGGGCGACTCGTCGCCCGCGGCCCCGGACGCTCCCGAAGCGGCCGCGGAGCAGCCGGCCGCGGTCCAGGAACCCACCGTGCGGTCCTGGGCCGCCAGCGCGACCACCGAGACCGACAAGCTCAACGCCCGCTTCGATGAGCTAGCATCGCGGCTCGAAGCCGTCGAGACGGCGCCAGCCGGGGCCGCGCCGGACCAGGGTTCGATCGATGAGCTGCGCGCAGCCCTCGCCCAGGCCAACGCCACCGTCCAGAAGCTGTCGGCCGCCGTCGAGCAGCTCACCCTCCAATCGCAGGCCTCGCTGGGGTTCGACGCGCAGCACACCTTCGACTGCCCATCGTGCGGCAGCCACGGCACCATCGCCGTGCCCGTCAGCTGCACGAGCTGCGGCCACGAGGCCGAGTGGGGCTTCTGGCCCGGCCAGTAGCTTCAGACGCCGCCGCGGGGAACCCGTCCAGCGCTCTCGGCGCCCATACCAGAGGACCCGCTCCACCTGTCCATCGCCAGCCGTGAGAGTTCTTTGCTTACGCAAAACTCTCTCAGGCGTCACTCGGGCAGGCGTTGCGCGAGTAAGCTCCATGGTGCAGCATGCTCCGGAGACCCACGGAGGAACCGACATGGCAGGACTCGCGGATGAGCAGTGCACGGCGCTGTCGTCAGGCGCGGCGGGCGCATCCCCGGCCGAAGTCGCGGAGCTCAAGGCCCAGGTGCCCGGCTGGGCGGTCGTCAACGACGGCATGGACAAGCTCGAGCGGTCGTACACGTTCGAGACCTTCGCCGAGGCGCTGGCGTTCACCGGCAAGGTCGGCGCCATCGCCGAAGAGCAGGGCCACCACCCCCAGCTGACGACCGAGTGGGGCCGGACGACCGTGCGCTGGTGGACGCACGTCGCCGGCGGGCTGCACCGCAACGACTTCATCATGGCCGCCAAAACCGACGCGCTAGCCGAGGCCTAGTGCCCAAGCTCCTGCGCACATGGCTGCCGCTCTCCATCGCGCTCGCCGGCTGGACGCTCGGCTGGATCTATGCGTGGCAGGCCCAGCTCTTCGAGCGCTATGGCCGCGAGGCCGCCCCCGGGCTGACGATCTTCGAGAACACGACGGGCGATCTCCGCGTGCTGTGGGTCGCGTCGGGCATCGGGCTGTTCCTCTCGGTCGTGGGCGTCAGCCTGCTGCTCAACCGGGGCATCTTCGCGTCCGATTCGCCGGGGTGGAGCCGCGTGTGGCTGGTCTCCGGCGTCCTCCTCACGGTCCTCGGACTATCGCTGCCCATCCTGTTCCCTTCGAAGACGATCATGGTGCTTGACGAGCGGGTGCAGGCCTTCACGGTAGAGTCGCGGTGGCTCTACGCGGAGACGGCCGAGGTGCTCCCGTTCGACCAGATCGCGAGGGTCAACCTCCGGGTGCACCGCACCCTCCAGCGCATCGGGAACGCCCAGGCCTGCCAACAAGCGACCGGGCTGAGCATCGTGCGCAACGACAGGACGTGGCTCGATATCACCAGCGGCTTCGACCACCAGGCGGTGGCGAGCGGCGTCGCCGAGGCCGCCGGCGTCCCGCTCGATCGGACAGGCGCCGACGAATGCTGACGCGCGCCCGCTGAGGGTGCGCTGAGCTACAGGTTGTAGAGCGCGACCGCGTTGTCGACGAGGACCTTGTGCTTCTGCTCCTCGCTGATGGTGTCCAGGTTCCTGAACACCTCGATGGCGTCGACCTCGCTTGATGTGTCCGTGTGGCCGTAGTCCGTCCCGATGATCACGTTCTCGTCGCCGATGTAGCTGAAGATGTAGGGGAAATCATCGTCGGTCTGCGCTGAGACGTAGATGCGGTAGTCCTTGAAGGGGTTCTCAGGCAGCGGCGTGCCGTTCTGCCGCGCCCGCCGCCGCGTCTCGTGCATGATCCACGGTATCCACTGGGCCGACGACTCGATGAACCCCCACCGCAGCTTGGGGAACCGCTTCGGCACGTCGCTCAGCAGCAACGCATGGCACGCGTGGATGGTCGGCATGCGGAACTGGGGCAGGCCACCGCTCGGGTCGTACGGCGTCGAGACGGCATCCATCAGCTGGTCGCTCGCATTGGCGATATGGATGGTGATGCTCAGGTCCAGCTTCTCAGCCGCCTCGTAGTAGGGGTAGTAGTACGGGTCCAGCATGAAGCGCGTGCCGTCGAAGGGCTTCATCACGACGCCCACCGCGCCGTTGTCCTTCGCGAACTGCATCATGCCGATGGCGGTCGGGATATCGGTCAGCGGCAGCACGCTCGTCCACCGCAGACGGCCCTTCCCCTGCTTCCAGCCATCGGCCATCCAGCGGTTCCACGATCTCGTGAGCGCGACGTCCACCTCGGGCCGCTGGGTCACGCTGCGGATCCACAGCGTGTTGTGCAGCACCTGCACGTCGATCCCCAGCCGGTCCATGTGCTCCAGGCGCAGCGGGACGTCCTCGAGCTCCCCCGCACCCGGCGCCGTCGCCAGCTCGCGTCCCGAGCGCTTCGATAGCGCCGCCAGCTGCTGCTCGCCCAGCGTGGCCGGCCGCAGCCCGCAGATCTTGCCGTCGATGACCCAGGCACGCCGGTTCGGGTCGTCGTCCGCGGAGAACGTCTGGGGACGGTACTTCAAGTCGTCCGCGTCCATGTACGCCCACGTCTGCTCGGATTCGAGCACGTGGGCGTCGGAATCGACGGCCCTGAGCTTGACTTGCGTGGTCATGACAGCTTTGACTACTCCCTCGCTCATTCGCGCTGTGGCGCGAATGGCTCACAGCATCCGGATTCGAGCAGCGTCAGTATGCGCCAGGTGGCCGTCTGGCGGCAACGGCCGCGACCACCAGCGGCTATACTCGGCCCGCCTGCTGGAGGAGACCGTGGCTTCCCTGTCGAAGTCCGCCGCCATCGTCGGCGTCGCCGAGTCCGACGAGATCGGCAACGTCCCCGGTAAGTCAGCCCTCCAGCTGCACGCCGAGGCCGCCTACAACGCCCTCGAGGACGCCGGCCTCTCCAAAGCGGACGTCGACGGCCTCTTCACCGCCGGGTACTCGACCTACGACACCGGCGAGTACCTCGGCATCAGCCCCCGCTACACCGACTCCACCACCGTGGGCGGCTCCTCGTTCGTCATCCACGTCGGGCACGCCGTCGCCGCCATCGCCGCCGGCTACTGCGAGGTCGCGCTCATCACGCACGGCCAGGCCGGACGCAGCGCCCGCGCCCGCGTCGAGCGCGACCCGAACCTGCCCACGCTCCAATACGAGAGCCCCTACGGCATCATCGGCCCACCCATCGCCTACTCGATGGCGGCCAGCCGCTACATGCACCAGTACGGCGAAGACCGCGCGCGCCAAGCCTTCGCCGAGATCGCGGTCTCCACACGG
>JACZSI010000079.1 GCA_022574265.1 Chloroflexota bacterium
TGCCCGCGCCCGGGGCATGTCCGGGCGCGCAGGCAGCCGCTGGTCGCTGCTGCGAGCGGCGGCGCCCGACCCGGCCGAGGACCCGATGGACGCGCGCGCGGCGCAGCTGTTGCGGCGCTACGGCGTGGTGACGCGCGAGCTGCTGACGCGCGAGCCGATGGCCCCGCCGTGGTGGAAGCTCGTGCGTGCCTACCGGCGCGCCGAGGCCCGGGGCGAGGTCCGGGGAGGCCGGTTCGTCGCGGGCTTCGTCGGAGAGCAGTACGCGCTGCCGGAGGCGGTCGACGCGCTGCGCGCCGTGCACCGCCGGGAGCGCACGGGCGAGGTCGTGCGCCTCTCGGCCTGCGACCCGCTGAACCTGGTCGGCATCCTCACGCCGGGCCCGCGCATACCGGCCGTCATGGGCAACGAGGTCCTCTACCGCGACGGCGTCCCGATCGAGGCACCCGCCGAGGTCGTGGCGAGCGCCTAGCCCGCCTTCGCCCGTGTGTCGCGCAGCACAGTGGTACGATGATGGCGCCGCGGAGGGCAGAGGGGCATGAAGTTCAGCCGGATCACCGTTGACCCCAAACAGATGGGTGGGGCAGCCTGTGTCCGCTCGCTCAGGGTGCCCGTCGCGACACTCGTGGAGATGGTCGCCCAGGGGTTGACGGAGGACGAGATCCTCGAGGCCTTCCCGGACCTCGAACGCGAGGACATTCGCGAGTCCCTTCTCTACGCGGCTGAGGCCGTGCGCGAGCGCACGCTGCCCCTGACCGCTGGCGCGTGAAGTTCCTCGTCGACAACGCACTTTCTCCGACCATCGCCGAGGCGCTACGCACCGCGGGGCATGACGCTGTTCACGTCCGCCAATATGGTCTTCAGGCCGCCACGGACGACGAAGTCTTCGCCCGCGCGTCTGACGAACAGCGCGTGCTCGTGTCCGCGGACACAGACTTCGGCACGTTGCTCGCCCTCCGGCAGGGGACACGGCCCTCCGTGATCCTGTTCCGTGGCAATTCACCACGGCGCCCCACCGACCAGGCCGCGGTATTGCTAGCGAACATCGAGGCCCTCCAGGCAGACCTCGAAGATGGTTGTATCGCCGTGATCGAGCCCGCTCGACTACGCGTTCGTCGCCTGCCGATCGGTGGCGATCGCTGAGTGCCTAACCAGCCTTCGCCCCCGCGCGCTTGCGGGGCTTGGCCGCCGCGGCCTTGGGCGCGCGCCCGTTGCCCGAGCTCTTCGTGCGAGCGCGGGCGCCGTTCCCCCTCCCGCCGTTCTTCGCCGGCGGCGTCCAGCCGTGCTTGGCCAGCGTCTCTCGCAGGTAGGCGGCGGTGACGGACGTGGGGTGCGCCGCGACCTGCTCCGGCGTGCCGACGGCCACCACCTCGCCGCCGAGCGCGCCCGCGCCGGGGCCGAGGTCGATCACCCAGTCCGCGTTCTTGATCATGTCCAGGTGGTGCTCGATGAGCAGCACCGTGTTGCCGCCGTCCACCAGCCGGTGCAGGACGTGGAGCAGCTGCGCGCAGTCCTCCAGCGACAGGCCGGTCGTCGGCTCGTCCAGGATGTACAGCGTCTTGCCCGTCGCGCGCTTCGAGAGCTCGGTCGCGAGCTTGACGCGTTGCGCCTCGCCCCCCGAGAGCGTCGTGGCGGGCTGGCCGAGGCGGATGTAGCCGAGGCCGACGTCCTCGAGCGTCGCGAGCTTCGGCTTGATGCGAGGGATGTTGTCAAACAGCCGGTTGGCTTCGGTGACCGTCATCTCCAGCACGTCGGCGATGCTCGCGCCCTTGAACTTGATCTCCAGCGCGTCCTCGTTGTAGCGGCGCCCGTTGCAGACCTCGCACGGGACCGTCACGTCCGGCAGGAACTGCATCTGGATCTGGATGTAGCCGTCGCCCTTGCACGCCTCGCAGCGGCCGCCCTTCACGTTGAAGGAGAAGCGGCCCGGCATGTAGCCGCGGGCCTTCGACTCCGGCATGGCCGCGAACAGCTCGCGGATCGGCGTCATCGCGCCGGTATACGTCGCCGGGTTGCTCCGCGGCGTGCGGCCGATCGCCGACTGATCGATGTTGACGACCTTGTCGATGTGCTCGAGGCCCTCCACGCCGTCGCTCGCGCCCGGCCGCTCCTTGGCGTGGTAGAGGTACTGGGCCAGCCACTTGTACAAGACCTCGTAGACGAGCGTGGACTTGCCGGAGCCGGACACGCCCGTGACGCAGACCAGCGTGCCTAGCGGCACGTCGACGGTGATGCCCTTGAGGTTGAACTCGCGCGCCTTCTTGGCCCGCAGCCGCTTGCCGCTGCCCTTGCGCCGCTCCGTGGGCAGCGCGATCTGACGCTTGCCCGAGAGGTAGGCGCCCGTGAGCGACGCCTCGGCCGATTTGAGGTCCTCGATGCTGCCCTCGGCCACGATCCACCCGCCGTGCTCCCCCGCGAGGGGACCCAGGTCGACGAGGTGGTCGGCGGCGCGCATCGTGGCCTCGTCGTGCTCGACGATGAGCACGGTGTTGCCGAGGTCCCGCAGCCCCTGGAGCGTCGCGATGAGGCGGGCGTTGTCGACCGCGTGCAGGCCGACCGACGGCTCGTCGCAGACGTAGAGCACGCCCATCAGGCCGGAGCCGATCTGCGTCGCGAGCCGGATGCGCTGGCCCTCGCCGCCGCTGAGCGTGCCGGCCATGCGCGAGAGCGTCAGGTATTCGAGGCCGACGTTGAGCAGGAAGGCGAGCCGGGCGTCGATCTCCTTGAGCACCTGGTTGGCGATGGTCAGCGAGCGCGCCGAGAGGACCTCGGGGTCGCGGTGCTTGGGCCATCGCGGCTTGGGGGGCGCGAGCGTCACCACGGCCTGCTCGGAGGCCGGTGAGTCGGTGCCCTGCACCGAGGCGACCCACTGTGCGACCTCCGTGATCGAGAGGTCGGTGACCTGGATGATGTTGCGGTCGGCGATCGTCACGGCCAGGCTCTGGGGCTGCAGCCGCTTGCCGCCGCACGCCTCACACTCGAGGCTCGTCATGTAGCGCTCGATCTCGGTGCGCATGTAGTCCGACGTGGTCTGCTTGTACCGGCGCTGGAGGTTGGGGACGATGCCCTCGAAGGCGTGCTCCCACGAGAAGGTGCGGCCGCGGCGCCCCCGGTGCCGGATCTGGACCTTGACGTCCGGCCCGGCCCCGAAGAGCAGTAGCTGCCGCTTGTCCTCCGGCAGCTTGCGCCAGGGCACGTCGTTCGAGAAGCCGAACGCGTCGCCGACGCCACGCAGCAGCCGGTAGTACCAGCGGCTGGCGGGACCGGAGCGCGCCCACGGTTGCACCGCGCCCTCGGCCAGCGTCAGGTCCGGGTTCGGCACGATCAGCGTCGGGTCGATCACCAGCCGGCTCCCGATCCCCGAGCAGACGGGGCAGGCACCGTGCGGGCTGTTGAAGCTGAACGTGCGCGGCTCGATCTCCGCGAAGCTGATGCCGCACGTCGCGCAGGCGAACTGCTCGGAGTAGACGTGCTCGTCGCCGCTCTCCACGTCCACCGTCAGCATGCGCCCCTCGCCGAAGCGCAGCGCGGTCTCGACCGAGTCGACGACCCGGCCGCGCTCCGTCTCGTCGTCGAGCACGAGCCGGTCGACGACGATCTCGATCGTGTGCCACTTGAGCTTGGCGAGCTCGATGCTGGCGCCCAGGTCGCGGACCTCCCCGTCGACGCGCACCCGGACGAAGCCGGCCTTGGCGGCGTCTTCGAGGACCTCCTTGTGCTCGCCTTTCTTGTGGACGACGCGCGGCGCCAGCAGCATCAGCCGCGCGCCCCGCTGCTCCAGCACCGCCTCGGCGATCTGCTGCACGGTCTGGCGCTGGACGGGCCTGCCGCAGTTGTGGCAGTGCGGCTGGCCCACGCGGGCGAACAGCAGGCGGAGGTAGTCGTAGATCTCGGTGACGGTGCCGACGGTTGAGCGCGGGTTGTTCGAGACGCCCTTCTGGTCGATGGAGATCGCGGGCGAAAGGCCCTCGATGTAGTCGACGTCTGGCTTGTCCATGCGGCCGAGGAACTGGCGGGCGTAGGCGGACAGCGACTCGACGTAGCGGCGCTGCCCCTCGGCGTAGATGGTGTCGAAGGCCAGCGTCGACTTGCCGGAGCCGGAGGGGCCGGTGATGACCACCAGCTTGCCGCGGGGGATGGTGACGTCGATGTTCTTGAGGTTGTGCTCGCGCGCGCCTCTGACGACGATGTGTTCGAGCGCCATGTGGTCCTGTGGTCGCGTGCTTGGATCAGCGGACCGCGTCCGCCCACTGATGGTACCACCGGGGCCGCGGTTGCGAGGGGCCGAGGCCGCTGCATGGGGGATCGGTCTAAGCTCAGGTCGCGGCCGGCGGCTTCTAGCGGTCGACGGGGGTCTCGCCCGGCGCGACGACCCAGACGCGGCCGTCGCGGACCTCGGCCTCATAAGCCGTCGTATCGGTCGTGAAGCGGTCGACGCACGCGCCGGTCTTGAGGTCGAAGACCGCCGCGTGGAGGGGGCAGATGAGCTGGCCCGGCTCGATGTAGCCGTAGCTCAGCATCGCGCCTTCGTGCGTGCAGTAGTTCTCGAGCGCGAAGACGTCCTTGCCGTCCCAGAAGACGGCGATCTCATGGTGGCCGTGCTTCGGATGGACGAAGTCGAAGGGGAGCGCGCCCTTGTTCTTCAGCTCTTCGAGGCTGCAGACGTCGAAATCATCCGTGGGCTCCGTCATCACTGGAGCTCGATGAGCGGGGTCCCGGCGTCCACGCTCTGGTCCTTCTTGATCTTCACGCTCTTGACGGTGCCGCCGACGGCCATCCGGACGCTTTGCTCCATCTTCATGCTCTCCAACTGACAGATCTCGTCTCCGGCCTCGAGCACCTGGCCCTTGGTGACCGCCACGGAGACCACCTTGCCGGGCAGCGGACACCGGATCACGCGGTTGTCACCCTGCGTGATGCCGCGCAGCCCCGGCTGCTCGACCTTGCGCTGCTGCCGCCCCCGCGTCCGCGCGCCACCCGATTCCACCGCCGTGTCGAGCTCGACGAGGTACGTTTCGCCGTCGACGATGACCTCGACGGGGCTCTGGTAGACGTCGCCGACGTCGACCGTGTACCACTCGCCATTGACCCGTACCCGTAGCTGTTTCACCTGGCCACTACCTCGCTCCCGATGCGGCGGCTAGCTCAGACGGTCCACCATCGCCGCGCGCCGGCCGTGCATCTTCCACTTGCTGGGCGTCTCGCTCAGAGTCTCGATCGAGCTCAGTGCCATGGCCAGCGCGATCGCCGCGATATGCTCCTTGCCGGTGGCGCCGGCGGGCTGCTCGAGCATCTCGTCGAGGAGACCGGTGGCATAGGCCGCGCTCGTGAAGCGCCGTCTCGCGAGCACCCGGCTCACCAGCGGTATGTTGGTGACGACGCCCTCGATGACGTACTCGCCGAGGGCTTTCTGGAGGCGGGCGATGGCGGCGTCGCGGTTCTTGCCGTGCACGATCAGCTTCGCCATCAGCGGCTCGTAGTGGGGCAGGACCTCGTAGCCGCGATAGAGCGCGCTGTCGACCCGCACGTCGTACCCCGACGGCTCTTCCAGCGTCTCGACGCGGCCCGCGGTGGGCAGCATCGAGGAGGGGTCCTCGGGGTAGATGCGCGCCTCGATGGCGGCGCCGCGCTGCTCGATCTCGTCCTGGGCGAAGGGCAGCGCCTCGCCCGCGGCGATCCGCAGCTGGAGCTCGACCAGGTCGATGCCGGTGACCATCTCGGTGATGGCGTGCTCCACCTGGAGCCGGGTGTTCATCTCGAGGAAGTAGAAGTGCTCGTGGTCCCCGTCGAGCAGGAACTCGACCGTGCCGGCGTTCGAGTAGCCGACGCCCTTGGCGAGGCGCACGGCGGCCGCGGTCATCTCCTCGCGAGTCTCGGGGGTGATCTTGGCGCAGGGGGTCTCCTCGATGACCTTCTGGTTGCGCCGCTGGACGGAGCAGTCGCGCTCGAAGAGGTGCACGACATTGCCGTGCTTGTCGCCGAGGACCTGGACCTCCACGTGTGAGGCGTCGATCAGGCGGCGCTCCAGGTAGATGCGGCTTGAGCCGAAGGCGCTTTCGGCCTGCGAGCGGGCGGACGCGATGGCGTCGGCGAGCTCGGCGGGGTCGTTGACGACGCGGATGCCCATGCCGCCGCCGCCGTCCGCCGCCTTGACCATCAGCGGGTAGCCGATCTCCGCGGCGGCGGCCTCCGCTTCCGCGTGAAATCGTTTGACTTCGTCATCGCCAGCCAACTCGCCCGACTTGATCATCTTCAACGCGACGATGTTGCTCTTTGCCCATTCGCTTCCGCGCCGCCATTGGGCAACGCCTTGCCAACCGACCTCTTCCGTGAACGAACCGGCGGGCAGTTTATCGAGCATTTCGTCGGCGAGTTCCGCCGCTTTTGAGTAGACCGACTTGTTGTTGACCAGCGAGTAGTGTCTGATCGCCAAAGCGCCGTGCCGGCGGCCAATCTCGGTTTGAGGTTGCCGCTTCCAAATGGCACGATGGGCATTCGCCGAGGCTGTGCGGTCGGTCGCTTGATCGAGCACGTTGGCAAGCCGCACTTCGACGGACGGCGCATGCTTCGACTTGTCGTAGCGATCGAGAAACTGCCGGCAGGCGGCCGCCATGTCGCCGTTGCGGGATGTCGCCTCCAATCCGTCAATCAGCTTCAGCATGACGTCGGGATGACGCGCGTCGGAGGCGTGGACGGCGACGAATCTTTGCGCGATGCGGATCAAACCGAAGACGCGGCCGTGTTGATGATACAGATTGGCTAGCTTGACCATCGTGTCGCCGGCGACGGCGTCCGAATCTTTATACTTTCCCAACTCGCCTTCCAGCTGTGTTGCCTGTTGGTTGACCGGGTCAACCAGGGGCGCCTCGTCTGGAGCCGAGGTTTTGGGAGTATCCTGAGCGGAAACCAGAATGCCCAGAACGCAAAACAAAATGAACGCCGCAAACATTCGTTGTTTCATGGTGCTCACGCCTTTTCCGAGACAAGCTAGAACAGCCGTTGCCGATCGGCCGGAAACTTTTCGGGTGGAATCTGTCACTGAATTCCGTGAATTGCCTGCTGTGTGATCGGTGCACATCTGGTCGAAATGACTGTTTGTCATCGGCCTGCTCCGCCTGCGGCTGCCAGCGCATCGGAAATTTTCTTCGCGTCGGCAGCCAACGGACTTTCGGGATAATCGCCGATCAACTGGTCGAATCGGCGGCGTGCCTCCGGCCGTCGATTCATGCGGTACAGACAGCGGCCGTAGTTGAACAAGATGACGTCGAGAAACTTGGCGTCCGGGTGGTTGGCCAGAACCGCTTCAAACGTGTCGATGGCCCGGCTGTAATCCTTTTGCCGGTAGTAGTAATTTGCCATCTTGGCAACCGCTTCGCCCACCCGGCCGCTATCGGGAAACTGCTCGTACACTTTCTGGTATTCGAGGAACGCGCGGTCGAAAAGTTGTGCCGCGCCGGCTTCCGGGGCGGCTTCGGCCATCTGCTCGTAGCATTGGGCGATGCCGAACTGCGCCTCGCCTCGCAATTGGCTCTTCTCAATTCTTGACAACCGCGTGTAGATGCCGATCGCACGCCGCAAATTGC
>JACZSI010000080.1 GCA_022574265.1 Chloroflexota bacterium
GGCCGTGCTTCGAGGGCCTCAGCACGAACGGGGCTGCTTGCCCGCGAGCGCGCATGCGCGGGCACACGGGGCGCGCCCTTTGGCGGGTCAGGGGCAGTGCGGTTGCTAGGCCGTCATCTTGCGGTAGAGGTACGGGAGGCGGCGCGGCAGGTCGAGGATGTCGGGCAGGACCTCGTAGTTCAGGTCGCCGGCCATGGTGCGGAGGTAGTCGTGGCCGTTGCGGTCCACGGTGAGGCAGAAGGGCGTGATGTTCTTCTGGCGGGCCTCGATGAGCGCCATGCGCGTGTCCTGGACGGCGTACTCCTTCTCGACCCCTTCGCGGCTGTAGCCGCGGTCCTGCGGGCGGCCGTCGCTGATCAGGAACATGAACTTGGTCCTGGCGTCGACCTTTTCGAGCTTGGCCGTGGCGTGGCGGATGGCGGGGCCCATGCGGGTGGCGTGGAGCGGCGCGACCTTGTCGAGGCGGCGCTTGACCCGGTCGTTGAGCGGCTCGTCGATCTCCTTGATGACGTAGAACTCGACGTTCTCGCGGCCGAAGCCGGAGAAGCCGTAGACGCCGTAGCGGTCGCCGAGGGCTTCGAGCGCCGTCATGAGCAGCACCATCGACTCCTTCTCCACGTCGATGATGCGCTTGTAGGGGCGGCGTGCGGTCTCGCCGCGGCGGGCGCGGAGCCAGGCCGTGTAGGCGACGGGGTCGGCGGGGACGTTCCAGTCGGCGTCGCGCGCGCCCTCCTCGACGGCCTCGGCGGTCGACGCGCTCATATCGATCAGGAAGACGACGCCGACGTCGCGCTCGTCCTTGTTGCGGCGCCAGTAGATGCGCTCGTCGGGCGTGCGGTGGCCGCGGAGCTCCACGAGCGCCTCGATCCCGGCGTCGAGGTCGATGTCCTCGCCCTCGGTGAGCCGCTTCACCTTGCGGTACATCTCGGGGCGTATGGCCTCGAACTGGCGGCGGATCTGGTCCATGAGCCCGGCGTAGGCGTGGAGGGTCTCGGTGTAGAAGTCGGTCTCGCCGGTGACGGCGGTGCGCTCCTGGACGATGCACCAGCGGGGCCTGTAATCATTGGCGCGGAAGTCCCACTCGTCGTAGACGTAGCTTTTCGGCTCGATCGCCTCGAGGGGCCCGCCCTCCTCGTCCTGGTGGGGGAACTGGTTGTAGCCGGCGGCCCGGTTGTCGGAGGCATCGCCCCCGGACTCCTTGAGCATGTTGGCGGCCACGGTGGTGACCTCCGAGTCGTCGCCGATCTCCACCTCGGTGGAGTCGCGGAGCATCTGCTCGATCTCCTCCATCGATAGGGCCTGGGCGCCCTCGGCGTCCTCGTCGTCGCCGGGGGAGCTCTGGCCCTTCATCTTGGCGAGCAGCTGGACCATCTCCGGCTTGAAGTCGCCGCGGTACTCGACGTCCTCCGGCGACTCGTACTCCTCGCCGGCGGAGTCTTCGAGCTCCTCGGCCTGGGCGCGGAGGTTCTCGACGATGGCATCGACCTCGGGCTCCGTGAACTTGGTGTCGCTCAGGTCGACCGCCGCCCAGTCGTCGAGGCCGACGAGCTCGTTCGGCAGCTGCGAGATGAGGTGGTACATGCGCAGCGCGGACTCGGCGGAGTCCTCGACGGTGGCCTCGGGGTCCTGGACCGCGCGCAGGAGGGCGGCGAGCTCGCGTGCCTGCTCGACGTAGGGCTCGGGCACGTGGGCGTCCTGGGTCTGGTGGAGGCTCAAGCGGATGAGGAGCTCGACCATCGCCTGCTGCACGGGCATCGCCTCGATCGGCGGGCGGCCCTCCAGCGCTTCGGCCTGCACCTTCCGGTAGGCGGGTGCGAGACCCTTGTAGCGCTCGACCAGGTCGTGGTCGATCCGGGCGTCCTCGACGACGGAGAAGACGTCGGCGGCGAGGGCGCGCACGGGGAAGAGGTCGAAGAACGACCCGATGTCGGTGGCGGCAGGAGGCGTGCCGAGTCCCTCGGCGACCTTGGCGCGGAGGTCGTCGAAGCGGGCGGCGCTCTCGTTGAAGTCGAACTCGAAGCTTTCGAACTCGATGTGGCCGACCTGGTGGGTGGTGACGACCTTGAGCCATGCGAAGTTCTCGGCCTTCGTCTCGTGAGCCTCGCTGCGCTCCGGCAGGAAGACGGTGGAGCCGTCGGTCGTGGCGAGCTCGACGGAGACCCAGCCGATGTTCTTATGCGTGAGGTCGGCGACGGGCTCGAGCTCGACGGGCGTCCCGGCGAGGGCGTTGGCGTACATGCCCAGCAGCCCGCGGACGCGCTCCAGCTCGACGCTGGACGAGAGCTGCTCGATCAGGTTCTCGGCGCGCACGGACTCGAGCCGGAAGAAAGCGATGCCGCCGTCCGGGTTCTCCTTGAGGAGCTCGACGCCTTGGGCGAACCAGCTATCGAGCTGGACGGGGCTGATGCGGGAGAGGACGTCGGGCGCGGTGCGCAGGAAGGCGCTGACCGCCTCGGCCGAGGTGTCGGCGAGGCTCTCGGCGCGCTCGAGCACGACCGCCTGCTGGTCAGGGGAGAGGCGTCCCAGGGACTGAGCGGACTCGAGCATGAAGCTGGCGACGTTGCTCATGCCCATGCGGGCGAGACGCTCGGAGAGCGCGAAGTAGCGGCGGCGCAGCCGGCTGTCGACGCTGGTGGTGACGCGCGTCGCGGCCTCGAAGGAGCCGCGCACCTCGCGCCAGCTCGTGTCGGCAAGCACGGTGGCGAGCGAGATCAGCTCCTCGCGCTCGGCGATGGCGGGGAGCACGCGCTGGCCGAGCACGAGCGCCTCGGCCGCGAGGTCGTAGGAGCGGTTCGAGAGCGTCTGGACGAGCGCGATGAAGAGCTGGAGCTCGCGGAAGTTGACGTTCTGCGTGAGGCCGCCGGAGAGCTCGAAGAAGCGCGCGGCGAGGTTGGAGGACTTCCACGTGCCGCGCGAGAGGCCGCGGCCGAGCGCGGCCCACCCGGCGATGTGCCGGGGCGCGATGGTGGGCAGGACCTCGGGGCTGGCGCGGAAGTACGCGGCTGCGACGACGGGCGAGTCCTGCGCCAGCTCGATGCCGCTCTCGACCCACCGCTCGAGCTGCGAGAAGCCGACGACGGCGACGATGTCGGGCGAGGCGCGGAAGTACTCGGCCGCGGCCTCCCACGCGCGCGGTCCCTGCTGCGCGATGCGCACGCCCTCCTCGGCCCAGCGCAGCGCGGGGGCGGGGCCCACGGTCTGCTCGACGGCCTCGCGGGCGGCCTCGTAGGCCTCGGCGAGCGCCGTGGGATGCTTCCGGAGCTCGCTGAGCACGTGGTCGTGCTCGGGGGTCGTCACGCCGCTCCTCCTGTGTCTGGGGACTGGGCGATGAATCCGAGTAGCTGTTCCAGTATCCATGCGGTGGCGCCGAAGATCAGGTGGTCCCCGCACACATAGGCTACTCGCTTGCGCACCGTGCCGTCCGGCATCACGCGCGCTTCGTGCCGGGCCGCGCCGGGCTCCAGCAGCTCGTCCACGGGCGCCTCGATGACGGCGGCGACCTCCCGAGCGTTGGGCGCGAACGCGTACGGATGGGGCACGACGCCGACGGTGGGCCATACGAGATAGTTCGTGCGGGTCATGACCGCGTCGAGCGGGCCCAAGACGTCGACGTCTTCGGGCCTGATGCCCATCTCTTCCCACGTCTCGCGCAGCGCGCAGGCCACCATGTCGGCATCGGCGGGCTCGAGACGCCCGCCGGGGAACGCGACCTCGCCCTTGTGCTCGCCGACGGTCTCGGAGCGGACGTTGAGGATGACGTGCCACCGGCCGTCGTGGTGCTGGAGCGGGACGAGCACGGCGGCCGGAGATGCGCCGTCGCTTGCCTCGTCCGCCGGCCGCCGCCGGGTCAGGATCTGGCGGAGCGCCTCGGGAAGGGCCTCGGGGCCGGTCGCGGCTGAGGTACGCAAGTCGTCTCCCGGAGGGTCTACGGGAAGATGGAGGTGACGACCTCGGTCAGGCTCTTCTGGATATCTTCCTCGTCGGTCAGGCCCCAGACGATGGCGACCTCGCAGGCGCGGCGTGGCGTGATGTCCTGCTTCATGAGCCTGCCGGCGTAGATGAGCAGCCGGGTGCTGGCGCCCTCCTGGAGCCCGTGGCCGACGAGGTTGCGGATCTTCTCGCCGAGGAGCGCGAGCTGCTGGGCGATGTCGTGGTTGACGCCGCTCTCGTGCTCGATGATGGCGATCTCGATGTCGCTCGGAGCGAAGTCGAACTCGATGGCGATGAAGCGCTGGCGGGTGCTGTGCTTGAGGTCCTTGATCGCCGACTGGTAGCCGGGGTTGTAGGAGATGACCAGCAGGAAGTCGGGGTGGGCCTCGATGACCTCGCCGAGCTTCTCGATGTGCAGCAGCCGCCGGTGGTCGGCGAGGGGGTGGATGAGTACCGTGGTGTCCTTGCGCGCCTCGACGATCTCGTCCAGATAGCACAGGCCGCCGTATTTCACAGCGCGCGTCAGCGGGCCGTCGATCCAGCGCGTCCCATCCGGCTCGAGGAGGTAGCGCCCGACGAGGTCGCTGGCCGTCATGTCCTCGTGGCAGGCCACCGTCACGAGCGGGGTCGGGTCGCGGCGCCCGTTCTTGGCGCTCTGCTTGTTGAGCCGCCAGGACATGTACTCGACGAACCGCGTCTTGCCGGTGCCGGTCGGGCCCTTGAGCAGGACCGGCACGCGCTCGGCGAAGGCGGCCTCGAATATGTCGATCTCGTCCGATACGGCGAGGTAGAACGGCTCCTCGGAGACGATGTACTCCTCGATGCTGTGCCGCTTGAAGAGCTCTTCAGTCGTTTTTGCCATGAGAAGCGCTGCCTTCTTTGAGGATCCGTTGCCGCCAGAGGCGTCCGACCCGGTCCCGTAACTCTTCCAGACTCCCCGTGTTCTCGATCGTGACGCCGGCCCGGCTCGCCGGGGTCTCGGCGCGTCCCTGGGCGTCGAGCCGGCGGCGCAGCGTCTGCTCGGACATCCCACGCTGCGCCAAGAGCCGCCGCGCGACCGCCTCCGGGGGCGCCGTGACGACCCACACCTCGTCGGTGAGGTCGTCCCAGCCCGCCTGGTAGAGCAGCGCCGCATCGACGACCGCGACGGGCGTGCCGCTTGCGTCAAGCTCAGCCAGCCGGGCCTCGATGCGCTCGCGGATCAGCGGGTGGACCACCTCGTTCAGCGAGGCGAGTGCCGCCGGGTCGCCGAAGACGATCGAGCCGAGCTTCTGCCGGTCGACCTCGCCGTCGGGGCCGAGGACGTCCCGCCCGAAGAGCTCCACCACGCGTTCCCAGCCGGGCGTGCCGCTGCGATAGGCCAGGTGGCCCTCCGCGTCGGCGTCGATGACCTCGGCTCCGAGCTCCGCGAGCGCCGTGGCGGCCTCGCTCTTACCGGTCCCGATGCCACCCGTGAGCCCGATGACGCGCACGCTGATTTTCCGGTTTCGCCTTCCCGCGCCGGCGGTCTCGGATACCGGCGCGATTGCGGAGTGTATCACGCACCACGCCGTCCACCCAATAGGGGGCAGGGCAGCGGGATCGATGGATCTGAGGCGACTGCTCTAGCGCTGGTCCGCCTGCTACAATCCGTGCCCGATGGCCGGAGCCACGAACCGCGATCCCCCGCGCACGCAACGGGGCCAAGAGCTTCGCCAGCGCTCCCTCGAGCTCCTGGAGTTCCCACGCGTCCGCGAAGCACTCGCGGAGCATACGCGGCTGCCCATGTCCCGCGAGCGTGCGCTCAGCCTCACTCCTTCCTACGAGGCGGACGTCGTCCGCGAGCTGCAACAGGAGACAGCCGAGGCGCGGCTGCTGCTCGAAGAGGGCTCCGGCGTCGACCTGAGCCTGGGGCGCGACCCACGGCCGCTGCTCAAGCGGGTGGCGCTCGGGAGCGTGCTCGCGGGAGACGAGCTGGTGGCGATCGCCGACGCGCTCGAGACCGCTCGGGCCGCGAAGGCCATCGGCAACCGGCTGCGCGCCAAGACGCCGCTCGTGCGGGCCCTCGCCCGGAGCATCACCGACCTCCGCCCGCTGGAGCGGCAGCTACGCGCCAAGCTCACCCCGGCGGGCGAGCTCAAGGACGACGCGACGCCGTATCTGCGGGAGCTGCGGCACGAGGCAAGAGAGACCTACGGACGAGCGAAGGGCTCGCTCGAAGCGCTCGTCGATTCGGAGCTCGGGGCGGAGGTGCTTCAAGAACGGCTCTTCACCGTCCGCTCGGACCGCCTCGTCGTCCCGGTCAAGGCCGAGATGCGCGCGCGGCTGCCTGGGATCGTGCACGGCGTGTCCGACTCCGGCGCGACGCTGTTCATCGAGCCGCTCGCCAACGTGGACCGGACGAACGCATGGCGTGAGGCCGTTGCCGCCGAGGCGCAGGAGACCTTGCGCATCCTGCGCCGCCTCTCGGCTGACGTCGGCAAGCGCGCGGGCGACATCGGCCACGCGCTCGAGATCGCCGCGCGGATCGACCTGGCGCTCGCGAAGGCCCGCTACGGCCGTGCCTACGACGGGGTGGCCGTTGACGGGGATGGCCCCATCCGGCTGGTGGAGGCGCGTCATCCGCTCCTCCGGGGAGGTGCCGTCCCTGTCTCGCTCGACCTCGCTCCGCCGTCGAGCACGCTCGTGGTCACCGGACCCAACATGGGCGGCAAGACCGTCGCGCTCAAGACACTCGGGCTGCTCGTGCTGATGCGCCAGGCGGGTCTGCTGCTGCCGTGTGGGCGCTCGACGACGCTGCCGCTCGTGGACGGCGTGTACGCGGACATCGGGGACCAGCAGAGCATCGAGCAGGACGTGTCCACGTTCAGCTCGCACGTGAGCAACATCGCGGGCGTGCTGGTGGAGGCGACCGACCGCTCGCTCGTCCTGCTCGACGAGCTGGGGACGAGCACCGACCCGGAGGAGGGCTCGGCGCTGGCGCGGGCGATCCTGGCCCACCTGAGCGAGCGCGCCGTCCCGACGCTGGTGACGACGCACCACCGCAGCGTGGCGGCGTTCGCGGAGGAACAGGCGGGCATGGAGAACGCGAGCGTGGAGCTCGACCCGGCGACGCTTGAGCCAACGTATCGCATCACGATGGGGTTGCCGGGCCGCAGCTATGCCCTGGCGGTCGCCGAGCGCATCGGGTTGGACGCGCGCGTCATCGAGGCCGCGCGGCGGCTCCAGGACCCGGTGCACCGCGAGGGCGAGGAGCTGCTGGCGACGATCCAGGAGGAGCGGCACCGCACGCGCGCCCGGCTCGCGGAGGCCGAGGCGGCCGAGCGCCACGCATCCGAGCTCGCGCGGGAGCTGGAGGAGCGGCTCGCGGAGGCCGCCGACGCGCAGTCGGAGGCGATCGAGGCCGTGCGGCGGGAGCTCGCGGCCGAGGCGCGCCGCGTCCTCGCCCGGCTGAAGCAGGCGGAGGCGGCCGCGTCGTGGGAGGCGTTCCGCGGCGATCCGCCTCCGCCGCGCGTGCTGGAGGAGGCGCGCGGCGACGTTGCCGACGTGCAGCGCATGGTGCGCTCGCGGGTGTGGGGCCGGCCGAAAGCGGCGGCGCGAGCGAGCCGCCGGTCGATCTCCGTCGGCGATAGGGTCGAGATTG
>JACZSI010000081.1 GCA_022574265.1 Chloroflexota bacterium
GGGCGGCATGTTCAAGCGCGCTGATTTCGGCCTAGTCGATAAGCCGCTACCCGGCTACAGCGTTCGCGGCTGGGATCTCGCGGCCACGAAGAAGGACAAATCGGCATTTACCGCAGGATGCAAGATGACCCTGACCGACGATGGTAGGCTCATCATAGAGCACATGGAGCGCCTGAAGGGCAGCCCCAACGAGGTCAAGGAAGCCATCGCAGGCTGCGCAGGGATGGACGGGCTCAATGTGCTGATCTCGATCCCGCAGGATCCTGGGCAGGCAGGAGTCGCCCAGAGGGCGGACCTTGCCAAGATGCTGCTCGGCTACAATGTCCGATTCAGCCCGGAGTCAGGAAGCAAGGAAACGCGCGCGATCGGGTTCGCGGCGCAGGTAGAGGCAGGAAACGTCTATCTTGTGCGGGGCTCATGGAATGCGGCTTTCCTGAACGAGGCCATAGTATTCCCTGCCGGTAAGTTCAAGGACCAGGTCGACGCGGCCACTCGTGCTTTTGCTGAGATCCTCAAGAATACGGGCATAAATCTTGCCCTACTGGCACCCAAACTCATTGTGGGGTATGATGACCAAAATGTCTAGTCTAGATGAAGCACGCCGTCCGGATATAAAGTCAAAGTCGCTAGTCCCTGAGCAAACAATAGGTGTTCCTGGGACAGCAGTCTTTGGTGGTAATGTACAGACCATTGAGACCGACGCACGACTTACCGGCCGCAATCGCTACAAGACGTTCTCTGATATCATTGCGAACGTCACTATCGTCGCAGCCGGTGTTCGCTACTTCCTGAATCTTGTAGCGAAAGCCGAATGGAAGGTAGAGCCCATAGATGACTCGCCCCAGGCGCAAGAGAAGGCCGACATTGTCAAGGACATAATGAATGACATGGGCCGC
This sequence comes from Chloroflexota bacterium, assembly GCA_022574265.1. GTDB lineage: Bacteria > Chloroflexota > Dehalococcoidia > Lucifugimonadales > Australimonadaceae > JADFRC01. The sequence goes on from JACZSI010000081.1 coordinate 897, forward strand.
CCTTGGCACAGGATCATTCGCCGTGCGGCGATGTATCGCTTCTACGGGTTCAGCGTGCAGGAGTGGACAGCCAAGCGCAGGGACGATGGCATTATCGGCATGCTGGATATTGAGCCCCGCCCACAGATCACGATTGAGCGCTGGGACACGGAGCGTAGCGGCAAGGTAATCGCAGCCATCCAGCGCAGCCCGCAGACGAAGGAGGAGATCGCGGAGGGCAAGCGCAGGAGCCACGCCGGTGCCGACGGCAACCACCGCTTTGAGGGCGAGCGCTATCTGGGCGCGCAGGATAAGGCCATCCGCCGTAAGCAGCTGCGCAAGCTCGTGGACGAGGGCGGGCAGACCTCGGTTGGCGGGCCCCTGCCCAGCCACCCGGCGCTGAGCAAGTGGCACTCGCACGAGTTCGGGCTGAGCGACGAGGAGATCGCCGAGCTGGAGATGCAGGACATGAGCGCCGAGTCGCTCGTGTCCCTCGGGTGGTGGTACCTCCTCCAGCGGTCATCCCCGTGGTCGGTCGCCCTGGGCAGCGCGCTCGTGGGCGAGGGCTCGAAGCGTCTCCCCGGCGCCGTGGAGCACTTCACGCTGCTCATCGACGAGGCCCGTCAGGAGTACGCCAAGATGGGCATCGAGGACATCGACCGGGCCGTCCAGCTCATGATCGAGCGCGCGCCCTTCGGCGTGGACATGGAGCACGCGATGTTCGCCGAGGAGATCGTCAAGGAGTTCGTCGACACGCCGGAGCTCCAAGACGAGATGCGCCGGGCGTTCACCCTCACGCTCGCCCGTAACTCGCGGGGCCGTATCTAGCATTGTCCTGGATCGCGATCGCGCTCATCGCCGCGGCCATCTCCGCGGTCGTCAGCATCTTCGACAAGACGGTCATCCACCGCTACGCGACGTCGCCGCTGACGCTGCCGCTCATCATCGGTATCGCGCAGACGGCCGTCGGGCTGACGGTGCTGGCGGTGGTGCGGACGCCGCCGGAGGCGAGCGCGCAGGCGGTCGGGTGGGCGGTCGGCTCGGGCGTGCTCTTCGGCCTCGGCGGCCAGATCCTCATCCGGACGCTGTTCACGCAGGAGGTCTCCCGCACGATCCCGGTCTACCAGACCTTCCCCGTCTTCGCGGCGCTCATCGCGGTCGTCTTCCTAGACGAGGTCGTGACGCCGTCGCAGTGGGTGGCGATCGGCGCGACGGTCGCCGGTGCGGTCGCGCTGTCGGTGCGGTCCGGCGCCGGATACAAGACGCTGTTCCTGCACCGGGCCTTCTTCGTGCTGATGGTGGGGAGTCTGCTGAACGGAGCCGCCCACGTCACCGGCAAGGCCGCCGTGGACGAGCTGCCGATCCTCTACACGCACGGCCTCCGCATGCTCGCGCTGGGCCTGGTGTTCCTCAGCTTCAACCTCCGCGCCGTGCCTCTGCGGGAGGTGGCAGGCTTCGTCCGCGACCGCAGCCCCGCGCTGCTGTTCGTCGGGGCGAACGAGCTCGTCATCGCGAACGTGAGTCTGCTGCTCACGCTGTGGGCGCTGTCGCTCGGCCCGGTCTCGCTGGTGAGCGCACTCATCGGCACGCGCGCGCTCTACGTCGTCGTCTTCAGCACCGGGCTCGCGCTCGTGTGGAAGGGGGCGCTGGGCGAGGAGACCTCGCGCCAAGCGGTCGCGGTGAAGGTCGGGGCGACGGCGGTCATCGTGGCGGGGGTCGCGGGCATCGCGCTCTAGCGGGTCCGGCTTTCCTCCGGGAGTCGTCGCGCTTGGCTGGGCGTAGACGTTCGCGGGCGTGAGAAACATTAGCTCATTCCAGCCGCCCGCCACGCGCCGCGTGGGAAGGTTTTCGCTCGGAGATACGCCACTTCATTGACTCGTCGAACTCAAGTTCACGTCTATACCCTCCATGCGCGCAGCACGGTCAACGCTTCCAGCCGAGGACGTATCATGTGGGGACAGGAGGGTCCATGAAGTCTCCAACGCTGTTCGTCCTCAGCATCGCTGTGACCGCGCTCCTCGCGGCATGCGCTGGCACCGACCCTACGCCCACACCGGCGCCACCGGTGGCTCCTGAGGCGGCAACCAGCTCAGCTATGGCCGAGGCCGACGGGGGCTCGTTCTTGCGGACCATCGCGCCTTTGGGCGACGAGCGAGGACTGTGCATGGACCTTGTGGGTTGGACCAGTACCAACATAAATTTCGATGCCCCCGTACAGGCTCACACCTGCAAACATGGGTGGTGGAACATGGACGGACGCTTCGATGCGACAGCACTCAACGAAGGCCGGCTTGAGATGCCATACTTCGAGCGATGCCTGGAGGTTGCCGCTCTAGAGATAGGATCTAGCTTTTTTGTGCTGCCATGTGACGGGGGTGAACGACAGGAATTCTCGCATCTGGAGACAGGACAGATCGTCCTGGCGGGTAATCCATCCCTCTGCATCGGTATCCCGGATGAACCTCACCGGGATGCCGGAGGAGATGACTTCGTGGTGAACCGCCTTAACCTCGATGCTTGTAGTGAGGAGGACGCTGATCGCCAGCGATGGGTCTTCACGGAGCCACTCTAGCTGGACCCAGCGCTTTGTCTTCGAAGGTCTTTCAGGCCGAGCTCACGCGTCAAACACAGCTAGCCGGCGGGCCTGAGCGGCCGGACAGCTCGCGAGTAGCTAAAGCTAGTTCGGACGACGGGAGCTGGCGTGGCTGTTGCTGCTGATCCAAGCACCCAGCCGACGTAGCTAGTTCGCACACCTACCCGCCACTGCCAACAGCGGCGTGTCCACCGCCGAACGACGGTGGTTCTTGATGCCATCCCTGGGCCAGGATGAGCGCCTACCCCGACGCCGGGCGGAACAGGCGCCAGAGCATCGCCCAGCGCAGGCGCTTCCACGCCTCCTGGGCGTCGCGCAGGTCGGACAGCGGCACGCCGCGCCCACGGTAGCGGCGCCGGACGTAGGCCCGCGCGACGTAGTCGACGTCGCGCTCGTAGCCGGGCACCTGGCTCCCGAGCGCCCTTGCGTACTCATACGGCGTCTGGTGGGGGCGCTGTGGGAAGCCGAGCACCGTGGCTAGGCGCAGCATCTTCGCGTAGATCTCGTCGGCCACGCCGAACCTGCGGAGTCTCCACCATGCGCGGTACCACACGACGAGCACGACCAGCCCAACGACGCCCAAGGCCGAATACAGCAGCATCGCGCCATTGATGGAAGTGCCGCCGCTCGGGCGGAACTCGCCGATGAACTCGCCATCGTCGTCGTCGTCCTCCGCGAACAGGCCGTCGATGAGCTCCGGCGAGATGAGTACGTTGAGGGGCGTGGCGGTGTCGCCGCGGCCGAACTCGACGGCGTTGGGGGGGGTCGGCTCGAAGGGGATCCAGCCGTAGCCGGGGAAGTACACCTCCACCCAGCTGTGGTAGTTGAGGTCCAGCACCTCGAACGGACCTGTCCCGCCCTGGCGGCTCCCGCTGGCATAGCCGAGCACGTAGCGGGCGGGGATGCCCAGCGTGCGAAGCAGCACCGCCATGGACGATGCGTAGTAGTCGCAGTAGCCCTGGCGGAGGTCGAACAAGAAGTAGTCGACGCCGTCCTGCTCCTCCGGCGGCGCGCCGATGTCGAGGCTGTACGCGTACGTGATGACGTAGTCGCGCACCGCGATCGCCTGGTCGTAGGGGTTCTCCTCCTCCCCCGCGAGGCTCCGGGCGAGGTCGTAGACGCGGCCGGGCAGCGTTTCGGGGAGCTGGAGGTACGTCTCGGTGACCGCCTCCGGGTACTCGACCGGTGCGTCTCGCAGGTCGTTGGGCGTCGCGAACGACTCGCTGCCGGCGCCCGTGTAGCGGAGGTTGGTCCGCGTGGGGAAGAACTCGCGGCCGTCGCCGTAGCGCACCTGGAGGACGTCCTCGGGGGTGCTGGACCGGAGCAGCGCCTCGGCGGTCTGGTCGAAGCGGACGGGCAGCCCACCGCTGAACAGCGTGTCCGTGGCGGCGCGGACGCGGAAGAAGTGCTCGTTCGTCACGCGCTTCTCGTCGGCGGGCGCCTCCGCGTCGAGCATGTCCACCCAGTCGGCCTCCTCGACGGTGTCCCAGCCCGCGCCGGTGTAGTTGGTGTAGGTCCGGGCGCGCCAGTAGGTGCCCCGGTCTCCGGACACGGTGAAGAGGAGCTCGTCCGTCAGGTTCGGGTTGCCGCTGAAGTACGTCTCGTCTTCGAAGACGATCGTCTTGTAGGAGAGCCGCGACGGCAGGCCGTTGAACAGCCGGCTGAAGTGTCCCTCCACCGTCTCCACGGTCTCCTGGGCCGCGTCGGCCAGCGCGCGCAGCGGCTTGGCCTCCGTCGTTGGCACGAAGGAGATCGCGAGCACGACGGCGAGCCCGAACAGCAGGACGGCCGCTGACTGCGAGAGGACGACCGTGGCCTCGAAAGTAAGCCGGCGGGCGCGCCAGCTCACCAGCCGCCGGACGGTGCTCATGTGTATCAGCAGCAGGACGCTGGCCCCCATGAAGAGCGCGAGCCACCGCTCGGTCGGCCCGGACATGTTCCCGAGGACGAACGACAGCACGAGGCCGCCGACCAGCACGCTGCTCCACCCCTGCCTCCGGCGCAGGGCATACCACCCCGCGCCGAAGCCGAGCGCCCAGAGCAGCGCCAGGATGAAGATGCCGAACTCCACGACGCCGCCGCGGAGCTCCTCGGTGAACACGCCGCTGAACCAGTAGTCCAGCTCTCGCCCCAGGCTGAACACCCGCGCGAGGACGCCGAAGGTGGGTGTCATCGCCAGGGCCGAGAAGGCGACCACGACGGCCCCGGCTCCGGCGCCGAGCAGGTGCGCGCGCCACGCGGACCACCCCGCACGCGCGAGCACGACGGCCAGCGCCAGGCCGAGCAGCGCGACGAGCGTGGCCGGCGGCATGTTGTCGACCCACCGCGCTTGCTGGATCGGCCACGCGACGGTCAGCGCCAGCAGGGCGGCGAGCGTGACCGTGAGGCCGTCCCCGCCGACGTACTGCTCCCACGCCGAGTAGGTCCGGGCCGCGGGGGCGTTCACGACGGCACGCCCGGGAGCTCGGCTTCGAGCGGGTGGGGCGAGCCGTGGAGCCGATGGTCGAGCCGCTGCGGTATCTCGTCGCCGCGGTGCACGACGTACGCCTCGATCGCCGCGCCCGGCACGCGGACCTGGTCGATGCGCTCGCCACGCGCGCCGTCCCTGAAGCTCGCGGGGTCCAGCAGCACCGGCACGACGCCGGCGCCGGCGGCTTGGAGCTTCGTGGCGGCGGCCGAGATTACGTCCAGCGGCGACGGTGAGACGATCACGACGCTCGACCCGCTGGCGATCTCCTCGGCGGTCTCCGCGGCCATCTCGGTGAGCGACGCGGCGCGTCCGGGCTGGATGAGCGCCAGCGCCTCGAGGGTGCGCCCGAGCTGCGTCACCCCGGACGCCGGCTTGAAGGTGAGCTGCTCCTCCCCGGCGACGGTGAGACCGACCGGCATCCCCCCATCGATGAACCGCTTGATGATGGAGGCGGCGACGGTGACGCCGTACTCGACGGTGCTCTCCGTGCCGGACCCGGCCTGCACGTCGCTGTGCAGGTCGAGCAGCACCCACACGGCGTCGAACGGGCCGGACGGCTCGCGATCGAAGAGCTTGACCATGAGCTTGCGTGCACGGGCGGTCGCCGGCCAGTGGATATGCCCCATGCCGTCGCCGGGCACGTACTCCCGGATGCCGCCCGCCACCGGGCTTGGCATGAACGTCCGGCCCTCGTTGGCGCCCTCCGTGAAGCCCTGGCCGGCGGGGACGAAGAAGCCCGGCAGGTCGAACGTCGCGGGGTAGACAAGCGCCGTCTCCGGCTTGCCAAGGCGCACCGACCGCGTGAAGAGGCCGAGCGGGTCCCGGGCGGTCACTTCGATCTCGCCGTACTCGTACACACCACGGCGCTCGCAGTGCTTCTCCACCGTCCACGTCGTTGTCTGGTACGGCCAGAGCGTCACGACCCTGCCGCTGGAGCCGAACGGCTTCGTGCGGTGGTCGGCCTCCAGCAGTAGCTTCGGCCACCAGTGCAGGCTGCGGAGGTAAAGCTCCTCGACGAGCGTCTCCCCGACCTGGAGGAAGGGCGTGATGCGGCGGACGCCGCCCTCGATCTTGCGCGCGGCGAGCACGCTGCTGACGTAGCCGAACAGCGGGACCGCCAGCAGCGCCAGCAGCAGCCGCTGGACCGTGACCGACCCGGTGGCCAGCGCAAACAGGAGGAGGACCGCCGTGAGGAGCGCCCAAAGGACCCGAGCTTTCAGACCGCCACCTCCACCCGTCGCAGAAGCGTGGTTGCCCCACCAGCGTTTCGACCAACCCCTCGTCCCCCTTCCTAGCCAGGAAGGGGGTGAATCTGCTAGCTACGGGGGACACCCCCGTGCCCCCGGCAGAGGGGCTTTGCCCCTCTGCACTCCCCATCTGGTGCATAAGAAGGGGCTGTGACGCAAGGCGCCCTGGCCTGGGGCCCGCTAGTTGTACTGCCCAGGGACATTGTTTACAGGCGTGAGGCGGGAGTAGCTCCGCCGATGCCGCCGTGTGGACGGTGGGGATTGTAGTACCGGAGGAAGGTCGGTAACGCATCGAGACGCTCGAGGTTGGACGAATAGGGTCGGATGTAGGCCCACTTCGCCTG
>JACZSI010000082.1 GCA_022574265.1 Chloroflexota bacterium
GTTGTCGCTGGCGCCGGTCGCTCTCATCACTCCGCTGATGCGGACGGGCGCCGTCTTCACCCTCGGACTTTCGTGGGCGATCAACCGGCACCTCGAGAAGATCACGTGGCGGGTCGTGGCCGGCATCCTCGTCTCGGTGGCCGGCGCCGTCGTGCTCATCATCGCGCGCGAGACGTAGGCCCGCCGGCCCGTCACCCCCCGGCCAGCTTCAGCGCCGCCTCGTACTCCTCGTGCGTGTTGAGGTTCGTCAGCGTCAGCGGGTCGTCGACCGGCACCAGCAGCCGCCCCTCGCCGAAGTCGCGCATGACCTGGCGCAGTCCCTCGGTCTGCTCGCTGACTTTGAGTAGCGCTGGCAGCAGCTCGCGCGCGAACAGCGGCGGGTGCCCCGGCCGTCCCTCGAGCGACGGCACCGCGATCCGCGGCCGCTCGCGCTCGAACGCCTCGCGCAGCGTGCGCAGCATGCCGGCCGAGCGCGGCTGGTCGACGCTCGCGATCAGCACACCGTCGACGGCGGCTTCGATGAGGCGCAGCACGCCGAGGACGATCGACGTCGTGCGCCCCTGCTCGTAGCGAGCGTTGACGGCCTGCTCGAGCGGGATGTGTGACGGGAGAGCGGCGGCGACGCGCTCCGCGTCATGGCCGAGCACGACCACCAGCGGCCCGTAGCCGGCCTCGTGGAGCGCCGACACCTGGTGGGCGATCAGCGGTTGCCCGCCCCACGGTAGCAGCGCTTTGGGCTCGCCCATGCGCGTCGAGGAGCCGGCGGCGAGGAGGACGGCGGCAACGCGCGGCTTCTCGGTCTCTTCGGCCATCGCTCCCTCCGGTCCGTTGCAGCGAAACGGCTCAAGGCACAGGGTACCGCGTCCCGGCTATCGGGGCGGGGTCCTCGAGCCCGAGCGGGGCCTGAGAACGCTCATGCACGAGATAACGCTGGTCGCTATCCCGATATCGGAGCCAGTGGGCGAGAGGATGCCCCTTCGACAGCTCGTGGTCACCAAGCTGCTGTGAAGCGACACGGCGCCGTATCGGTGCTACTCCCCGGTTATTCTGTTTGCCCTGGGAAGAGGTGCTCACGGATCACGGGGCGGATGAGTCGGGCGACCAACTCGCTGCCGGCTGCCGTGTAATGGCGGACGTCATACATATACCGACCACCTTCTGGACCGCTGAGGAATGCATCAGCGGCACTGGCGAGGTCGAATGTGGCGGCGCCTGCCGCCCGAGCAGCCTCGAGGTAAATACGGTTGAGCTCGTTCGCAAATGCGTAAGAGTCCTCCATGGACAGCCGACCATTTCCACAGCGAATGAGTTGCCTAAAATCTGGCGCGAAGCTGTCCGCCGGCGCTCCGTAGCTGTGAGACTCAGACATCACCAAGAGCCTCGCTCCAGAGTTTGCGACGAGGTCCGCGAACTCTCGCATGTTCGCCGTCTCATCGTCCGCATATTCACTCCAGTCGTTCTCTCGAGACGCGCAGTCCTCCAACTTGACGCGCCTCTGGGAATTCGCGTTATCGTGCCCGAGCGTGTAAACGTCGACTACCGTCGTCGGCGAGAATCTGCCTGGGGAAACGCCGATGGAGAAATTGTTGTAGAGGAGACGGTCGATGGTCTCCCTGAATCTCACCGCTGAATCGATGAGGCTGGAGCGGCGCCGCAGTGAAGCGAAAAAGCGATTATCTACCTGCCTCCCACGGTCGACGTACCACGCCCGAAGGGCGTCACGATATCCTTCCAATCGGAGCGTACGTCCGTAGGACCTAAGACTTTGGACCCAGGCGAAATCATTCGCCGCCGTCACTAACACAACGAGGTCGTATTGGCGTCCCAGAGTTTCGGTGAAATGGATGTAATTGAAGTACATATCGAGAATGTTCGCCCCGGAAGCGCCTCCGTTGAACGTGGCTATGCGATCGGGCTCGTTCAGCAAAGCAACCCATCGCTGACCCTCTGGCACGTAGAGCGCCTCCGTGCTGCTTCCTCCCAGGAAGAGCACCCTGCGCTCCGCGTCCCCGGAGGGCACGGGCTCAATGAACTGGTCGCCGTTCGTCCGTAAGCGGATCGTGTCGGCACCCGCGTAAAGGCCTTCGATGTCCCAGGTGATATCAGAATGGGGCTCGAACGCTCGGAGTGGGTGGTCAAGGCTGCGCCCGATGAGCTCCTCGAAGTACGGTCCGGGTGGCGAATAGATCCTGGCACCCGCCTCCCCTGCCACCAGCGCGAATAGCACTCCAGCCACTACGAGGGCTAGCTCTGCTCTCCCCGGCGGCCGGATGCGATCTCGCTTCCAAATGAGTAGAGCCCCGGCCCCGATGGTGATGAGCTCGAAGAGCGCAATCATCCCCAGAAAGGTGGGGGACTCGATGGTTCCGTCGGGGGCCAGCAGCGCCCCGAGCGTCCATCTGTTCGCCGCCAGCCCAGCGACGATAGAGAGAGCACCAAGTCGCACCTGGGCGCTAGACCGCAACATTCTTCCCAATTGGGCGAAGCTCAAAGGGCAGCCGGTGGAAAGACCAGGATGTGTCGCGGCTCAGCGCGCCGCGGCCCCGCGCAGCTTCTTCGAGATGCGCTCGACCTGCGCGTCCTCGATCTTCATCGTCCCGCCGTCGTGGCCGTACCAGAACGCCACGATCTCCGACGTGATGCTGAGCGCGATCTCCTCGGGCGTCCGGCCGCCCAGGTCGAGGCCGACGGGCGAGTGCACGGCCTTGAGCCGCTCGGGCGAGATGCCGCGCTTGAGCAGCGCCTCGTAGATCAGGATCGTCTTGCGCTTGCTGCCGAGCAGACCAACGTAGGCCGCGTCGGTGCGGACCGCCGCCTCCAGCGCCGAGTCGTCGAAGTTGTGGCCGCGGGTGCCCACGACGATGGCCGTGTTCCGGTTGATCGGGAACGCGTCGAGCCCCTTGTCGTAGGGCGCGACGCTCACCGCCTCCGCCATCCCGAAGCGCTCCTCGTTGGCGAACTCCGGCCGGTCGTCGGTCACCATGACGCGGAAGCCCAAGATCTCCGCGATCTTCGCGACCTGGAGGTTGACGTGCCCGCCGCCGATCAGCACGAGCAGCATGGGGGAGGTGTAGCCGGCCACGAAGACCTCGTCGCCGCCGGCCGTCTCGATGCGCTCGCTCTTGCCCATGTGCATCACGGCGTTGGCGGCCGCCGTCGCCTCGGCATCCAGCGCCGCGGTGCCGAGCGAGCCGTCCGTCGAGCCGTCGGCGCGCGCGACCAGCCGGTTGCCCGCGCGGCCGTTCTTGCTCGTGACGACGGTCGCCACGGCCAGCGGCGGCCCGCCCCGGTACGCCTCGGCGATCTCGTCGGCCAGCGGCGAGAAGGACTCGGGTCCGAGCACCGGCTCGATGTAGAAGAACATCGAGCCGCCGCAGACGAGCCCGTCTTGGGCAGCGATCTCCTCGTTGAGGTAGTAGTCCTTGTAGGAGGGCGCTTCCCGCTCCCGCAGCGCCTCTTTGGCGGCGGCCCAGATGTCGCCTTCGACGCACCCGCCGCCGAGCGTGCCGACCGTCGAGCCGTCGGCGCGCACCAGCAGCGTCGCGCCCGGCTTCTGGGGCGTGGAGCCGCGCGTGTGGACGACCGTCGCGAGCACGAACTCCTCGCGCTTGGCGGCGAGCGCCGCCGCTTCGTCGTAGACCGCTTTCATATCCGCCCCATTCTACCAAACGCGCCCATGATAGAATCCCCGCATGCAGCGGCTCGCGACCACGACGGCGACTACGACGACGGCCCCACCGGGCTGAGGCGCTCGCTCGTCGCTTGAGCAAGGGCGCCTCGGGCGCCCTTTTTTCGTTGCCCGCCGTTGACGTAGTATCTCGCAGACAGAGAGAGGGGACCCATGCCCGTCAAGCAGAAGACCGACGAGGAGCTGCGGATCGACGACCAGCGCCACCGCATCCGCCACTCCGCCGCACACATCATGGCCGAGGCCGTCCTCAAGCTCTTCCCCGAGGCCAAGTTCGCCATCGGCCCGGCTATCGAGGACGGCTTCTACTACGACTTCGCCGTCGAGCGGCCGTTCACGCCCGAGGACCTCGCCACGATCGAGGACGCGATGCGCGAGACCATCGCCGCCGACGTGGCGTTCGAGACGGCCGAGCTCTCCCGCGGCGAGTCGCAGGAGCTGTTCGCGGAGCAGCCGTTCAAGCTCGAGATCATCGGCGGCATCCCCGATGACGAGGCCATCAGCACGTACACCCACGAGGGCTTCGTGGACCTGTGCCGCGGCCCGCACGTCGCCTCGACCGCCGAAGTCGCCGCCTTCAAGCTCGTGAGCATCGCGGGCGCGTACTGGCGCGGCGATGAGCGCAACCAGATGCTCCAGCGCATCTACGGCACCGCCTGGGAGTCCCAAGAGGCCCTCGAGGAGCACCTGCGCCGTCTCGAAGAGGCCGAGAAGCGCGACCACCGCAGGCTGGGGCGCGAGCTCGACCTCTTCTCGACGTCCGACCAGGTCGGCCCGGGCCTCATCATCTGGCACCCGAAGGGCGCGCGCATCCGATCGATCATGGAACGGTTCTGGCTCGACGAGCACCTGAAACGCGGCTACGAGCTCGTCTACTCGCCGCACATCGGCAAGGCGACGCTCTGGGAGACCTCCGGCCACCTCGAGTTCTTCCGCGAGAGCATGTACGACCCGATGGACGTGGACGGGCAGGAGTACTTCGCCAAGCCGATGAACTGCCCCTTCCACATCCAGGTCTACACCTCGACGACGCGCTCCTACCGCGACCTGCCCATCCGGCTCACCGAGATGGGCACGGTCTACCGCTACGAGCGCGGCGGCGTGCTGCACGGCCTGATGCGCGTCCGCGGCTTCACGCAGGACGACGCGCACATCTTCTGCCGCCCCGACCAGGTCGAGGACGAGATCGTCGGCGTCGTCGAGTTCGCCTTCGACCTGCTGCGCACCTTCGGGTTCGACGAGTTCGACGTCTACCTGGCGACGAAGCCCGAGAAGGCGGTCGGCGCCGACGCGGACTGGGAGCACGCCACCGCGTCGCTGCGCAACGCCCTCGATAGGGTCGGCGTGGATTATGAGGTCGACGAGGGCGGCGGCGCCTTCTACGGCCCCAAGCTCGACATCAAGATACGCGACGCCATCGGCCGATCGTGGCAGTGCACGACGGTCCAGTTCGACTTCAACCTGCCGGAGCGGTTCGACATGAAGTACGACGGGGCCGACGGCGCCGAGCACCGGCCGTACATGGTGCACCGCGCGCTGTTCGGGTCGCTCGAGCGCTTCTTCGGCGTGCTCATCGAGCACTACGGCGGCGCGTTCCCGACGTGGCTGGCGCCGGTGCAGGCGGAGGTCATCCCCATCGCCGACCGCCACATCCCCTACGCCGAGGAGGTGCGCGACCAGCTCGTGGCCGCGGGCCTGCGCGTCCACGTGGACGCCCGCAACGAGCGGATGAACGCGAAGATACGCGACGCGCAGCTCCAGAAGGTCCCCTACATGCTGGTGGTCGGCGACCGCGAGGCCGAAGCGAACGGCGTCGCCGTGCGCCTGCGCTCCGGCGAGGACCTCGGCACGCTGCCCGTCGCCGACGTCCTCGCACGGATCCAGGCGGAGGTGAGTGCTCGCACTTGACCCAAGAAGAGGGGAGGGATATGGAGCCGCTCAACTTCGACAAGACGCCGGAAGGCTTTCACATCACCGACTATCCGGATGCCGCGAAGGTCATCCGACTGACAGGAGCCAGGGCACGCCGATTGTCTCACTACGGGGGACACCTGTACGACCTCGGCTTCGTCACCGATTGCCTCTCGGCCATCAATGAACAGGAGGGCTTCATCGTTCGAGAGGCACTTTGGCACAGCGCGGTGATTCACTTCGTGAAGTGCTTTCAGTCCAGCGCCGGGCGGCGGTACAAGCTGCGCTTCAAGGCGGTCTACAAGGGTGACTCCGGCGCGAAGGAACCGTTCGAATATTTCCAAAGCCTGAGGAACAAGAACATCGTTCATGACGAAAATGGATACAGTCAATGCTTACCAGGCGCGGTGCTAAACGGGCCGGACGCCGAACTCAAGGTTCCCAAGGTCATCTTCATGACGGTGGTTGCCTCGACGCTTGGCCAGGACGATTGGTCGAACCTTCACATGCTCGCCACAAGGGCGCGCGACTGGATTAGTGGGTCCGTTGACGAGCTATCAGATGCAATCACTGAAGAACTGAACCAGCTCACTTACGAGGAGTTGGATGGGCGACCTGCCTTGGAGTACTCGAAGCCTGGCCCGGACGACCTCGGCGTGACGAAAGCACAGCCCTGAGGCCGCCCAACTCACTTCATACCCTGGGCTAACCTCCTGCTCCCCCCGCTGGCACCCACCACGCCGTCGCGGTAAGGTTGGGCGCTGATGGCATCGCCGCCGCAACCCCCCGGCCCCGCCGCCGTCGTCGGCACGACGACGTGGGGCACGACGCTCGCGATCATCCTCGCGCGGCGCGGCATCGAGGTGCGGCTGCTCGCGCGCACGGACGCCGAGGCGGCGCGGCTGTCGGAGGCGGGGGAGCACCCGCACCTCGCGGGCCACGCCTTCCCGGAGTCGCTGCGCGTGACCGCCGACTGGGCCGCGGGGCTCGACGGCGCCTCGGTCGTCCTCTTTGCCGTGCCGGCGCAGACGATGCGTGAGAACGCCAAGCGCGCCGCGCCGCACATCGGCGGCTCGCCGGTCGTCGTCCCGGCGGCCAAGGGGCTCGAGCACGGCACGTACAAGCGCATGAGCCAGGTGCTCGACGACGAGCTGCCCTCGACCGCCGGAGCCCACTGCGCGCTCTCCGGGCCGAACCTGGCGCGCGAGGTCGTGCGCGGCCTGCCGACCTCGACCGTCGTCGCCGGCCCCGGCCCGGACGCCACGCGCCGTGCGCAGGAGCTCCTGAACTCGAAGACGTTCCGCGTCTATACGAACACGGACGTGATCGGGACGGAGCTCGCGGGCGCGCTCAAGAACGTCATCGCGATCGGCGCGGGCGTCGTCGACGGCATGCAACTTGGGGACAACGCCAAGGCCGGCTTCCTGACGCGCGGCCTCGCCGAGATCACGCGCCTCGGCGTCGCGGCGGGCGCGGACGCGCTCACGTTCGCCGGCAACGCCGGTCTCGGCGACCTGATGGCCACGTGCTTCAGCACGCTTTCGCGCAACCACCGCGTCGGCATCGCGCTGGCCCAGGGCCGCTCGCTGGAGGAGGCTATCGCCGCGCTCGGCGGCGAGGTGGCGGAGGGCGTGGCGACGACGCCCGCGGCGCTGGACCTGGCGCGATCGCACGGCGTGGAGATGCCCATCGCCGAGCTCACGAACCGCGTGCTGTTCGAGGGGCTCTCGCCCAAGGACGCGCTCGGGGAGCTGATGGCGCGCGTGCCGCGCCCGGAGTAGCCGCGCAGGTCGCGGTCCGACCCGTTCGTGCTGAGGCTCTCGAAGCACGGACGAGCGCTCGCCACCGCTTCGCGTCTGCCTGCATCGAAACGTTAGGAGGAACGTGCGATGGATATCGAGCTGCTGTACTTCGACGGT
>JACZSI010000083.1 GCA_022574265.1 Chloroflexota bacterium
GGCGCGTGGACGGTGACGAGCCGCATGCTGTTCGCGAACTACTTCGGGCGCCGGTCGTTCGGCTCGATCCGCGGGTTCGCGGCGCCCATCATGGTCGTCGTCAATCCGGCGGGGCCGCTGTTCGCGGCGTACGTGCGCGATGCCACCGGCAGCTACTCGATCGCGTTCGTCGTGTTCGCCGTGGTGTTCGCGGTCGCGTTCGCCGCTTTCCTCGTCGCGGTGCCGGTCCGCAAGCGCGCCCCTCGGGCGGCGGCATGAGGGAGATCGGCCGCGGGCCAACATCTCGCGCCTGGTCGACCCTCACCCCCGCCCTCTCCCTGTCCAGGGAGAGGGGGAAGAACGGGGGGCCGCCGGTTCCCCTCCTCTCCCTCCTGGGGGAGAGGATTGAGGTGAGGGGGGATCGGCCGCTCCCGGCCCTTTGTCCGTGTGATACGCTCCCGCCGCATCGCATTGCCGCGAATGGGGAAAGGGAGCCGCTGATGGCCAAGATCGTCCTTGGGGTGGGCACGTCCCATAGCCCGATGCTGAGCACGCCGGCGGAGAAGTGGCCGGAGCACGTGAAGCGCGACCTCGCCAACACGAGCCTGTGGGCGTGGGACGGCAAGCCGCACACCTACGAGGAGATGCTTGAGATGTCCCCGGCGTCGATCGCTCAGGAGCTGACGATGGACGTCTGGCGCGAGCGGGACGCGGCGAATCAGGCCGCGATCGCGAAGCTCGGCGACGTGATCGCCGACGTGGACCCGGACGTGATCGTGATGGTGGGAGACGACCAGCACGAGCTGATCCACGAGGACAACATGCCGTCGCTACTCGTCTACTGGGGCGAGAAGCTGCCGAACAAGCCGCGTGACCGATCGCGCATGCCGCCGTCCATCGCGCTCGCCGCCTGGGCCAACGAGTTCGACGAGGAGGTCGAGCTTGACGGCGAGGCCAGCCTCGGACTGCACATCATCGAGTCGGTGATCGCGGATGAGTTCGACGTGGCGCACTCGAAGGAGATGCCGGACGGGCGCGGGGAGGGCCACGCCTTCGGCTTCGTCCACCGGCGCATCCTGGACGGGAAGCGCATCCCGCCGACGGTGCCGATCCTCCAGAACACCTACTACCCGCCGACGCAGCCGCTGCCCAAGCGCTGCTACGCGTTCGGCAAGGCCATCCGGCGCGCGATCGAGTCGTGGGAGAGCGACGCCCGCGTCGCGGTCCTGGCCTCGGGCGGGCTCAGCCACTTCGTCATCGACGAGAAGCTGGACCGTGGCGTGCTCAAGGCGCTGGGGGACCACGACGCCGACCACCTGAGCACGCTGCCCGTCGAGCTGCTGAACTCGGGCAACTCCGAGATACGCAACTGGATCACCGTGGGCGCGATGGTGGAAGGCATGGACATGACGCTGGTCGACTACATCCCCTGCTACCGCTCGCCGGCGAGCACGGGGTGCGCGATGGCGTTCGCTTACTGGGACTGACCCAAGCTGGAGGGGGAGCGATGGCGCCGAGCAGCCTGGGGACCGTCGACGCCGACGGCCACGTGCGGGATGAGGAAGCGCGCATCCGCGCGTACATCGCGCCGCCCTTCGACGCGCGCCTGCGCCTCGGCAGCTCGCCACGCGACGGCTTCGACAACACGCTGGGCGGGACGCGCGGCACGCGGAAGGTCGACGCCGCGGTCTGGCTGGAGGCGATGGACTCCGGGGGGCTCGAGACGGCGGTGCTCTATCCGACAGCCGGGTTGTCGGTGGGCTATCTGGGCGAGCAGGACTACGCCGTCGCCTGGTGCCATGCCTACAACGACTACCTCTCCGAGGAGTACCTGAAGGTCAGCCCGCGCTTCAAGGGGGTGGCGCTGCTGCCGCTCCAGGTGCCGGCCGAGGCCGCGAAGGAGCTGCGCCGCTGCGTCGGTGAGCTCGGCATGGTCGGCGGCATGCTCGCCGATGGGCCGTACCTCATGGGCAAGCCCGTTTACGATCCCATCTATGCAGAGGCGGAGCGCCTCGGCACGATGCTC
The DNA here is from genome assembly GCA_022574265.1 of Chloroflexota bacterium. Classification (GTDB taxonomy): domain Bacteria; phylum Chloroflexota; class Dehalococcoidia; order Lucifugimonadales; family Australimonadaceae; genus JADFRC01. The sequence goes on from JACZSI010000083.1 coordinate 2,006, forward strand.
GCCGTCCACGCGGGCGGCCGCCTGATCGGCGGGATCGACGAGTTCTTGTTCGACCGCTTCGCCCAGGTGCATACGCTCGGCCACGCCTTCTCGCAGATGAAGCAGTTCACCTCCATCGTCTTCGAGGGCGTGCCCGAGAAGTTCCCGAAGCTGCGGCTCGCATTCCTAGAGGCGGGCTGCGGGTGGGTGGCCTACCTGCTGGACCGCATGGACGAGCGCTACCACATCCGCGGCGAGGTGGACGCGCCGGTGCTGCGCAAGACGCCGAGCGAGTACGTCGCGGACGGCAACATCTACGTCTCGTGCGAGGCGGAGGAGCGGCTCCTGCCAGAGACGCTGCGGCTGCTGGGGGAGGGCATGGTGGTCTACGCGTCGGACTTCCCGCACTGGGACGCCGACTACCCGGCGAACCTCCAGCACCTGCTCGGGCGTGCGGACCTGACCGAGGAGCAGCGGATCAAGATCACGAGCACGAACGCCAGGGCGCTCTACGCCCTGGACGGCGCGGTGGGGGATTAGGAGCGGAGCGATGACGGAACAGCATCCAGTGCCGGCGGACCCGAGCTGGAACGAGTACGGAGCCGAGGAGTGGGCGGACGCCGCGTTCGGCGCCATGCGGGCGGGCGGCGTGGAACGGCTCTACTTCTGCTCGGGCTCGGAGCTCAGCTTCTACCAGGAAGCGGCGGCGCGCGCCCGCTCGCGGGAGTGGCCCGTGCCCAAGATCGTGACGATGGTGCACGAGGGCGCGGCGCTCAACGCGGCGATCGGCGACACGATGGTCTCCGGCCAGCCGGCGGCCACGGCCGTGCACATAGACGTCGGCACGTTCAACTACGGAGCCGGCCTCCACACCGCCTGGCGTGGCGGCTACCCCGTGCTCATGACGGCGGGCACCGGCCCGCGCGCCTACCCCGGCTCGATGGCGGGCGCGCGCGAGAGCGCCGTGCAGTGGGTCCAGGAGCCGAGGGACCAGGGCGAGATCGTGCGGCAGTACACGAAGCTCGACCACCGCATGGAGCACCAGGACAACCCAGGGCTGATGGTGAGCCGGCTGCTCCAAGTCGCCATGAGCGAGCCCAAGGGGCCGGTGTACCTCTCGTTCCCGCAGGAGACGGCGCGCCTTCCGATGCCCGGCTCGACGCGCTACCCGACGCGCGACCAGCTCGGCATCGCGCGCCCGGCCTGGCCCGACCCGGCCGACGCCAAGCGCACCGCCGAGTGGCTGATCAAGGCCAACAACCCGCTCATCTGTCTGGGCAACTCCGGCCGCAACCCGGCCTCGGTCGAGGAGCTGGTGCGTCTCGCGGAGCTCCTGGCCGTGCCGGTGCTCGATACGCTCCGCGTCCAAAGCATCAACTTCCCGTCGTCGCACCCGCTGTACGGCACCGGCCCTCAGCCCAAGGACGCCGACGCGCTCGTTGTCTTCGAGGCGCAGGTGCCGTTCATGCCGCCCGCGGGGGCGCCAGCGGCATCCACCAAGATCGTGTGGGTCGACCCGGACCCGGTGCAGTCGCGCTACAAGACGATGGAGTTCCGCGCCGACCTGTGGCTCCCGACCGCGGCCGCCGGAGCCGCGCGCGCGATCTACGAGGCGGCCACGGCGCTGCTGACGAAGTCCGACCGCTCGCGGATCGCGGACCGGCGCAAGCGGCTCGAGGAGCGCAAGCGGGAGCTCGACGACGCGAGCGAGGCGCTGGCGCTCGAGGCGGGCAAGCGCACGCCGATCCACCCACGCTGGGTGGGCTACCAGATCGGGCAGCTGCTCGAGCCGGAGGCGATCCTGCTGGACGACGCGCTCAGCTCCTCGATGTACGTGCGCGCGCACACGGAGCGGACGCAGCCGGGGACGTACTTCAAGAGCGGCGGCAGCGCGGGCGGCTGGGGCTCGGGCGCGGCGTTCGGGGCGAAGATGGCGAAGCCGGAGCGCGACGTGGTGCTCGCGACGGGCGACGGCTACTTCATGTTCGGCACGCCGCTGGCGTCGCTCTGGTCGGCCGCGCACTACGGCGCGCCGTTCCTGACCGTCGTCTTCGTCAACCGTTCCTACAGCACGGGCACGATCGGGCTCAAGCACGCCTTCCCCGACGGGGAGGCGGTGGGGGCGGGCGACTACGAGGGCGGGCTGTTCGACCCGCCGCCGAACTTCGCGAAGCTGGCGGAGGCGGCGAACGGGTACGGCGAGGACGTCACGGACCCCGAGCAGGTGGGGCCGGCGCTGCGCCGTGGGCTGGAGCAGGTGCGCAACGGCTCGCCCGCGCTCATCGCCGTGCAGCTGCCGACGCTGGTGGAGGAGATGGCGGCGGGGTAGGGGGCCTCGACCATGTACGACCTGAGCGGCAAGGTGGCGCTCGTGACGGGAGCCGGCGGCGAGCGCGGGTTCGGTCGCGCCATCGCTACCCGGCTTGCGCGGGAGGGCGCGGACGTCGCCGTCAACGACGTCGCGGCGAACCCCCACGGCGCTGGGTCAGGAGGGTGGGGCGGCCTTGACGCGGTCGCGCGCGAGATCGAGGACGGGGGCCGTGGCGCGCTCGCCGTCGTCGCCGACGTCTCCGATGCCCGCAGGTCGACGCGATGGTGGCTCAGGTGCTGGACCGGTTCGGGCGCATCGACATCCTGGTGAACAACGCGGGCTCGCGCCCCGGCCGGGACCGCGTGCCGGTGGTCGAGCTGAGCGAGGAGGCGTTCGACGAGGTGCAGCGCGTCAACGTGAAGGGGACGTTCCTGTGCTCGCGGGCAGTGGCGCGGCACATGCTCGAGCGCGGGGGCGGCGGCAAGATCATCGTCATCTCGTCGACCGCGGGCAAGCGCGGCCTGGCCTGGTACGCGGCGTACAGCGCGTCGAAGTTCGCGCTGATCGGCTTCACGCAGGCGCTCGCGCACGAGCTCGGCCCGGCGGGCGTGAACGTCAACGCGATCTGCCCGGGGTTCGCCGAGACGGAGCGCGCGCTGCACATCGCCGAGGCGGTGCGGCCCGAGGGCACGAATGCCGAGGAGCAGCTGGCGCGCATGATCCTCGACCGCAGCGCGAAAACTCCCCTGGGGCGCATCACGGAGACGGGCGACGTCGCCAGCATGGCCGCGTTCCTCGCGTCGGGGGAGTCCGACTACCTCACGGGGCTCGCCGTGTCCGTCTCGGGCGGCGACGTGATGTTCTAGCTGAAACCCGCCCTATACTCTGCGCATGGCAGGGGTCATCGTGCAGAAGGGGAGCGTCGGATCGCCGGCTGTCCAGGCGCTCATCTCGGCGTTGGATGCGGAGATCACCGAGCGCTATCCAGAGGAGAACGCGAACTTCTTCGGGCTCGATGTGGGCGAGATCACACCAGGACGCGGCGCTTTCCTCGTCGCGACCGTCGACGGCGAGGTGGTCGGCTGCGGGGCGGTCCGGCGCCTCGACGGCACCGACGCCGAGATCAAGCGGATGTACGTGACGCCGTCATCCCGCGGCCATGGCGCGGGCCGTGCGCTGCTGGCGGCGCTCGAAGGCGAGGCACGATCGCTGGGTGCGACGCGGCTTGTGCTGGAGACCGGCAAGCGCCTGTTCGAGGCGGTCGCGCTCTACAAGCGAGCGGGGTTCACGATTATTCCGCCGTTCAACGAATACGTTGGCGCGCGGCTGAGCCTCTGCATGGGGAAGGAGCTGCGCTGACGCGGCTTGTCCGAAGGGGCCCGCGGTCGCTCGCCGATTGGGGTAGACTCCGGCCGATCCCCAGCATGGATGCCCAAGCGTGCATGGAGGATGGAGCATGTTCTACGAGCTACGCACCTACCGGCTCAAGCCCGGCGGGGTCCCCAAGTTCGAGAAGGCCTTCGGCGAGGGCCTCGAAGTGCGGCAGAAGTACTCGCGGCTGGTCGGTTTCTGGCACACGGAGATCGGCCCGCTGAACCAGGTGCTGCACCTGTGGGCCTACGAGTCGCTCCAGGAGCGGGCGGAGGCGCGGGCCGCCGCGTCGAAGGACCCGAGCGGACTCTGGCCCCCCGTCGGCGTGCAGGAATACACCATCACGATGGACAACGACATCCTGATCCCGTCGGAGGTCAACGACCCCCTGGACGGGCCGCGCGAGTGGGGCAACCTGTACGAGCTGCGGATGTATACCTACCCGTCGGGGGCCGTACGGGACGTGATGAAGCAGATGAGCGACCAGGTGGCCCAGCGGCGCGAGCTGTCGCCTCTGGGCGGGTTCTTCGTGAGCGACCTGGGCGAGCTGAACCGCTTCTACCAGCTGTGGCCCTACAAGGACTGGGCGCACCGCGACGAGATGCGGGCCTCGTATCTCAAGAGCGGCATCTGGCCGGCCAAGGTGGACGTGCGGCCCAACCATCAGCTGGTCCGCCACCTGACGCCGGCGTCCTTCTCGCCCCTCCACTGAGCAGGGCACAGCCCTGCACCCATAAAGGGGCCGCGGCGAGTGGTAGGCTGACGTGGACACGCATGGTCGGGGCGGGGCGAGATCCTTCGCTTTGCTCAGGATGACGGTTGGAGGGGCCGACCGAGGGTACGCTGACCAACCGTGAGCTTCAGTCCGGAGCCGTCCTTCGACAGGCTCAGGATGAGCGGGTGGTTGGTAGGCGCACAGTCAAGGAGAGCGACATGACGACGAAGCAGGACGAGGAGTACCTGAAGAAGGTCGAGGCGGTCGACGTCTTCCCGCTGTGGGTGATGCACGCCCAGCGGCAGGAGCGCCCCAAGGTCGCGCCGGCCGTCTGGCGGTGGCCCGTGATGCGTGAGCTCGCATACGAGACGGGCGAGCTCGAAAGCCTCAAGGGCGGCGGCGAGCGGCGCGCGCTCACCATGCGCAACCCAGGGCTGAAGAAGGCGGGCATCGCCGGGTCCACCAAGACCATGTCGTCCGCCATCCAGATCGTGTGGCCGGGCGAGGTCGCGACGGCCCACCGGCACACGGCCGCGGCCATCCGGTTCGTCATCGAGGGCGATGGCGCCTTCACCGTGCAGGACGGCGAGCGCTTCCGCATGACGGCGGGCGACTTCGTCCTCACGCCGAGCTGGGTGTGGCACGACCACAACAACCCGGCGGACGAAGCGGTCATCTGGCTGGACTGTCTGGACGCTCCGATGACCGGGTACTTCGACGCGATGTTCCAAGAGCCGTTCCCGGAGGACGTACAGCCGGTGACGAAGGCGCCCGGCACCACGAACGCGTCCATCGGCAACGGCATGATGCGTCCGGTCGACGGCGGGGACCCGACGAAGGTGCTTCCGCTGACGTACAAGTGGGCAGACTCCTACGGGACGCTCCTCGCCATCGAAACGAACGACCCCCACGACGGCGCGATCATGGAGTACTCGAACCCGGTGACGGGGGGCCACACCATGCCGACGCTGGCCTGCAAGCTCCAGCGGTTCGCCGCGGGCGACCACCTGGACGCGCACCGCCACACGAGCACCGTCATCTACCACGTGGCGAAGGGCGACGGCTTCTCGATCATCGACGGCAAGCGGATCGACTG
>JACZSI010000084.1 GCA_022574265.1 Chloroflexota bacterium
GGCAAGACCGAGCCTGCGCGCGACGAGATGGAGCTGGCGGTGCTGCGCGATGCGCTCGAGCGCAACATGCCGGTGCTGGCCATCTGCCGGGGCATGCAGCTCGTCAACGTTGCGTTCGGTGGGACGCTCCTCCAGGACATACCGGGGCACGTCGAGCCCGGCGGCCCCAACGACGGGTCGGTGCGGCACGAGGTGTACGTCGCGCCCGGCAGCAAGCTCGGTGCAATCATGGGGGCGGGCGCGGTCTACAAGACCAACAGCCTGCACCACCAGGGCTTGCGGGAGGCGCAGCGCGCGCCGGAGCTGATGGCCTCGGCGTTCCACCCCCACGACGGCATCGTCGAGGCGCTCGAGAGCCCGGCGCATCCGTGGCTGATGGCCGTGCAGTGCCACCCGGAGCGCGAGGACGAGGTGCCCAAGAGCTTCCGCAAGCTCTTCGACTGGCTCGTCGGCTGGTCGGGCCGCTTCGGCGCGGGGGACATGCCCTGAGCAAGTCGCGGATCCCTGACCAGCGGCTCGATGCCTCGGGCGAGTGCCTGCACCTCTACCTGGCCCGCGACGGCGTCTGCGCGCACTGCAAGATGCGGTTCGAGCTGGCCTGGTCCTCGGAGCGCGGGCCGTTGCTGCGGTCCACCAGGAAGAACCTGGCCTACGCGTTGGGTGCCGGCCTGCTGATCGCGGTGAGCCAGGCGTCGGGCCAAGTGTTGATCGGCACCGTGTTCTTGTTGCTCTCGCTCTTCTTCTTCACGCGGACGCTGCTGGGAAGCTTCGAGCTCTTCGCCAAGCACGGCTTCGTGCCGGGGAAGCTCGGCCCGCTGATGCGGCGCGGGCGGTTCAACCTGCTGGTGGTCAAGCCGTACGTGACCGTGGTGGGAGGGGTGCGCTTCCCGATCGACCTGGAGACGTACGAGATGTTCGGGCCGGAGGACACGCTGTTGATCGAGCACCTGCGCTGGTCGCGGCTCATCGTGGCGGTGTACCGCGGGCACCGCTAGCGGCAGCGTCGATATCTCGCCCAACGCCGTCGGCGGAGCTCTATATACGCGCGCGCGAGGCTGCTATACTCAAGAGCGTCGTATTTCTAGAACATGTCGCCCTGCAAGCCGCTCATCCCACAACATCTAGTGATATCGCCGAGGATCTGCCAGATATAGTGCAGGCCCTCCACTCGTCCTCCCCACCCGACGGCAAGGGAGTCGCTCATGGTCTTGGCTAGCGCGGGCAATATCCGGCCCGTCCGCATCGAAGACGAGATGCGGACGGCGTACCTCGATTACGCCATGAGCGTGATCGTGGCGCGCGCGCTGCCCGACGTTCGCGACGGCATGAAGCCGGTGCAGCGCCGCATCCTCTACGCGATGCACGGCATGGGCCTGCGGCCGGGCTCGAGCCATAAGAAGTGCGCGGCCGTGGTCGGCGAGGTGCTGGGCAAGTACCACCCCCACGGCGACGCGCCCGTCTACGACGCCCTCGTACGGATGGCGCAGGACTTCTCGATGCGGCACCCGCTCGTCGACGGCCAGGGCAACTTCGGCTCGGTGGACGACGACCCGCCGGCGGCGATGCGGTACACCGAGGCGCGACTCGCCCGCATCGCCGAAGCGATGCTGACGGACATCGACCGCGATACCGTCGACTTCCGCGACAACTACGACGGGTCCCAGCGCGAGCCGAGCGTGCTCCCGGCCCGCCTGCCGAACCTGCTGGCCAACGGGGCGTCGGGCATCGCGGTGGGCATGGCCACGAACATACCGCCGCACAACCTGAACGAGCTCTGCGACGCGATCACCTACCTGATCGACCACACCGACGCGACGGTCGATGAGCTCATGCAGTTCGTCAAGGGGCCGGACTTCCCCACGGCCGGGATCATCATGGGCACGGAGGGCATCCAGCAGGCGTACCACACCGGCCACGGCAAGGTCGTCGTGCGCGGCCGCACGACCTTCGAGGAGGGCGAGCGCGGCGGGCAGCGGATCGTGATCACGGAGCTCCCGTTCCAGGTGAACAAGGCGACGATGGTCGCGAAGATCGCCATGCTCATGAAGGAGAAGAAGATCGATGGCATCTCGGAGGTCCGCGACGAGTCGGACCGGGACGGGATGCGCGTGGTGGTGGAGCTCCAGCGCAACACGATGCCGGAGCAGGTGCTGAACAACCTGTACAAGCACACCACGCTCCAGAACGCCTTCCACGTCAACATGGTCGCGCTCGTGGACGGCCAGCCGCGGGTCTTGAGCCTCAAGCCGGCCCTCCAGCACTTCATCGACTTCCGCCGGACGGTGGTCCGGCGCCGCGCCGAGTACGACCTGACGCGGGCCCGTGAGCGGGCGCACGTCCTCGAAGGGCTGCGCGTGGCGCTCGAGAACCTCGATGCGGTCATCGCGCTGATCCGGGCGTCGAATGACGCCGAGGCCGCCCGCAACGGCCTCATGGAGCAGTTCGGGCTGACCGAGGTGCAGGCCCAGGCGATCTTGGAGATGCAGCTGCGGCGCCTCGCCGCGCTCGAGCGCGAGCGCATCGAGAGCGAGTACCAGGAGCTGATGAAGACCATCGGCGGGCTCGAAGGACTCCTGTCCGACCCGGACGAGGTCCTCGAGGTCATCAAGACCGAGACGGCCGAGCTCCGCAAGACCTTCGGGCAGGCCCGCCGGACCAAGATCTCGTCCGAGGAGGCCCGCGACTACTCGATGGAGGAGCTGGTAGCCCGCGGCGACGCCGTCGTGACCTTGAGCGACCGTGGCTACCTCAAGCGGCTGCCGATCGAGGCGTACCGCCTCCAGCACCGCGGCGGGAAGGGCGTCCGCGGCCAGCAGACCCGCGAGGGCGACGCCATCCAGCAGCTCGTCGTCTGCGAGACGCACGACTGGCTGCTCTTCTTCACGAACCGCGGCCGCGTCTACCGCGAGCGCGTCTTCAACATCGGCGAGGACCTGACGCGGCAGACGCGGGGCACGCCGCTCCAGAACCTCATCGCCATCAACGCCGCCGAGGAGTCGGTCACGGCCGTCGTGGCGATCAGCGATCTGACCGTCGACCAGTACATCTTCATGGCGACGCGCATGGGCTCGGTCAAGCGGATGGCCCTGAGTCAGTTCGCCAACATCAGGCGCAACGGGCTCGCGGCCTTCGATCTGAAGAAGGGCGACTCGCTCCTGGGCGCGCGCCTCGCCGACCCCGACAACACCGTCATCATGGTGACGCGCAACGGCAAGGCCGTGCACTTCGCGCTCGACGAGGTCCGCGTGCGCGCCACCCGGAGCGCCGGCGGCGTGCGCGGCATCCGGCTGATCGACAAGGACGAGGTCATCGGCATGGACGTGGCCACCCCAGGCGCGCAGCTGCTGGTGCTGACGGAGCGCGGCTATGGCAAGCGCACGCTGGTCGACCACTTCCGCACGACGGGCCGCGGCGTCCAGGGCGTGATCGCGCTCAAGATCATGGACAAGACGGGCCCGCTGGCCGCGGCGGTGGTCACGGCCGAGGACGTCTCGGAGATCATGGTGGGCTCCGCCAAGGCGATGGTCTACCGCACATCCATCAAAGAGATCCGCACGCTCGGCCGCGTCACTCAGGGCGTGCAGGTCATGAACAAGCTCGAGGCGGACGACAAGGTGATCTCGATGAGCGCGTTCAAGGAGCGCTCGTGGGAGGAGGACGAGCCCCCGGAGCCGTCGAAGCCGGCCGCGCGCGAGACCGCCAAGGCCGCTGAGCGTGGCAAGGCCACCGCGGCTGCCAAGACCGCTCCGAAGGCCTCTGCGGCACCCAAGGTTGCCAAGGCCACCGAGAGCGGCAAGACCACCAAGCCGACCGCCAGCCCGAAGGCTCCCACGGCGCCCAAGTCCGCCAAGGCCAGCACGGCCGGCCGGAAGCCCGCGGGCGCACAGCTCAAGTTGGAGCTTCCCCCGGACGAGCCGTCCCCCGGCAAGGGCGGCGCTTCGGGCGGCAAGAAGAAGCGCTAGGCGTCGCTCAGCCGACCCTTAGCCTCTTGCCAGCGAGCCCTTCACGGCCTAGAATCGACAGGTCGTGGCCGCGAATTACGCCATCATCGAAACCGGCGGTAAGCAGTACCGCGTGCAGCCTGGGAAGTCCATCTCGGTCGAGAAGATCGAGGGCGAGACCGGCAGCACGGTGGAGCTCGACCGCGTCTTGCTCGTCTCCGAGGACGACAAGCTGAGCGTCGGCACGCCGACCGTGGAGGGCGCCAAGGTCGTGGCCGAGGTGACCGAGCAGGGCCGCGCCAAGAAGATCATCATCCTCAAGTACAAGTCGAAGACGCGGTACAGCGTCAAGACCGGCCACCGGCAGTGGCTGACCAAGCTTGCCATCAAAGAGATCGTGACGGGCGGGGCGCGCCCGGCAGCCGCTCGTAAGAAGGCATCCAGTGGCGCATAAGAAGGCTGGCGGCAGCAGCCGCAACGGACGCGACAGCAGGGGCCAGCGCCTCGGCGTGAAGCGCTTCGCCGGCCAGGAGGTCCTCGCGGGCACGATCATCGTGCGCCAGCGGGGCACCAGGATCCGCCCGGGACGCCACGTGGGCATAGGACGCGACTTCACGCTCTACGCGCTGGTCGACGGCACGGTCGCCTTCGACCACGCCACCAAGATGCGCAAGCGGGCGAATATCGTTCCGGTGGCGGCCGGCTAGCACCCCGGATGCGCGGGCTGCATCTCACAATGTGAGCCATTCGCGCCGCCCAGCGCGAATGAGCGAGGTAGTAGTCAGGTGCAACCCCACGGGTAGAAGGACCGAGCGATGAAGACCGACATCCATCCCACGTACTACGCCGAAGCCGTCGTGACGTGCTCCTGCGGGAACACGTTCACCACCGGCGCCACGAAGGCCAAGATCAAAGTCGAGATCTGTAGCGTCTGCCACCCGTTCTTCACGGGCGAGCAGCGGATCGTCGACACCGAGGGCCGGGTGGACCGCCTCAAGAGGCGCTTCAACCTGGAATAGGCGGTAGTAGAAGCCGACGGCAAGAGGGGCGCACCCGGTGCGCCCCTCTTCGTGTCCGGGGCGTCGGATGCACCTTCGGGCGAGGGTGTTGCGGCGTGCGCGGTGTAACATCCATAGGCTGGCCCACGCAGAGGGGCCGAGCCGGATCGGGAGCAGCACGTGGCCCAGCAACGCTTCGTATACGGCGGGCAGGCGGTGGTCGAGGGCGTGATGATCCGCGGCCGCACGACCTACGCGTGCTCGGCGCGCCATCCGAACGGCGACATACGCACGCGCTCTTGGCCGGTGCCGCCGTGGGCGACGAGCCGCTGGCGGCGCATCCCGTTCGTCCGCGGCACGCTCGTGCTCAGCGAGACGATGGTCATGGGCATGCGCGCGCTCACGTACTCGGCGCAGGTGGCGGCGGGCGAGGACGAAGACGACGGTGAGCCGATCCCGAAGTGGATGCTCGCGGCCACGCTGACGTTCTCGCTCGGGCTCGCGGTGCTGCTGTTCTTCGTCACCCCCCTGCTGCTGACGCATACGCTGGTGGACCGGTTCACGGATAGCTCGGTGCTCAGCAACACGGCCGAGGGCGTGCTGCGGCTCGCCATCTTCTTCCTGTACCTGCTCCTGATCGGGCTGATGCCGAGCATCCGCCGCGTCTTCGCCTACCACGCGGCCGAGCACATGACGGTACACGCGAACGAGCACGAGCTGCCGCTCGAGACCGGCAACGTCCGCAAGTTCCCGGCCGCGCACCCCCGCTGCGGCACGGCGTTCCTGCTCACCGTCATGATCGTCGCCATCATCGTCTTCGCGATGCTGGGCACGCCCGACCTGCCGCTGCGCATCCTCTCGCGGATCGTGCTCCTCCCCGTCATCGCGGGCATCGCGTACGAGGTGATCCGCTACACGGCCGCGCACGAGGACAACGCCTTCGTCCGCGCGCTCGCCGTGCCCGGCCTGGCCCTCCAGAAGCTGACGACGCGCCCGCCGGACGACGACCAGATCGAGGTCGCCATCTCAGCGATGACGACGGCCATCGACGCGGACGTGCGGGCTGCCGCCTCCCCCTCGCCGGCCTAGCGCGGGAGGTCCACGGTGGGGTGCTGTCCGTCCTGCTCACGCCCTCAGCCGCTGGATGGGCCGCCGGTAGCGCCGCGCTCCCGCTTGTTCTCTGCCCGTATGGCGAGATAGACGCCCGCGAGCACCAGCGCGGCCGCGGGGACGACCGTCCACGGCGGCATCTCGTCGAGGATGACGATGGCCAGCAGCGTCGCGACCACCGGCTCGGCGCGGACCGCCAGCGAGACGCTCGTCGCCGAGGCGTGTGCGAGCGCCCAGTTCAGCAGCGTGTGCCCGATGGCCTGGGGGACGAGCGCGGACAGGCCGATCCAGAAGTAGGTCTCGGCCGGCAGCCCGAGCATCGGCGCGCCGGTGGCCACCGCCGCGACGAGCAGCATCGCGGCGGTGATCGTGTAGACGACGGTGACGTAGGGCAGGTTGGCGATCCGGGTCCTGGCCCGCCGGCCGGCCAGGAGGTAGCCGGCGACCGCGACGGCGGCAAGCAGCGCGAGGCCGTCACCGAGCAGCCGCCGCTCGTCGTCGCCTCCGACCGCCAGCACGGCGCCCCCGGCCAGCGTCAGCGCGACCGCAGCCGCGGTCAGCCGGCCGACGCGCTCGCGCAGCCATAGGTGCGACGCGAGCGCGACGAACACGGGCGTGGTCGTGACCAGCAGCACGGAGCTCGCGACCGACGTCAGCCCCAGCGAGGTGATCCACAACACGAAGTGGGCCGCCAGGAAGAACCCCGAGAGGACGAGCAACGGCATGTCGGCCCGGCGCAGCGCTCGCAGCCCAGCGCGCGAGCGCAGCAGCGTCGGCACGGCGACGAGCGCGGCGCCCAGGCTCAGGCGGTACGCGGCGAAGGTCAACGGCTCGGTGTCGGCCAGGCGGATGAAGATGGCGGCGGCGGATACGCTGGCCACGCCGACGGCGATCCAGCCCCAGAGGACGACGGGGCGCGGCCCGGAGCTACGCGTCCTCCACCACCATCAGCGATGCGACTTCGCCAACGTCGGGCGCGCCGTCGAGCGCCCAGGCGGCTGCGAGGAGCTGCTCGGCCCGCTGCTCGCCGATCACGGGCGTCGCGATGGCGCGGTACTTCGCTTCGAGCGCCTCGTCGGTCATCGGGTTGCCGGGGGAGCCGGTCGCGTGCTCGATGCGCGCCTCGACGGTGCGCCCGTCCACGAGGGATATCGCGACGTGGACCTGGTCCTCGCCCATGGCGTCGTCGGGCGTCGCCGAGACCAGCGCACGGAGCGCGGCGATCGCCGGGTCCGCGACGCGCTCGTCGCTGAACTGCGCGTCGTGGCCCGCGCCGTCGACCAGGGCGGCGGCGGCGCAGTGCTGGAAGGAGAACTTGCCCTCGAGGCCCCGGCGCGGCTCCGGGCGGTCCATCAGCTCGAGCACCAGCGGGTTCACGCGCGCATGGATCGCCGTGACCTGCTCCGGGCGCAGCCCGTGCTCGGT
>JACZSI010000085.1 GCA_022574265.1 Chloroflexota bacterium
TGCCACGAACCCAGGCACTGACGCAGGCTCATCAGCCCGCTCTTGGTCGTGGCCGAGCAGCGTTCGAAACCCGCCTTGGCTATGGCGCGGCCATCGGCATCCGCCGCCGGCGCGAACCGCACCCAGGCCTGATCGCGTTCGCTCTGCGTGGCGCGCCCGGCGCGCGGCAGTGCGTTGACCAAGCGCAGAGTCACCCGCGCCGCCTCGAGCCGCGCGCCGCCGTTGTCCACGATCGCCGCCGCCGCGGTGCGCAGCGGGCCGGTCGCCCGCATGATGTCGATCTCGGAATGCGGCCTGCGATCGCCCGCGGTCGGCTGCGGGATCAGGCTCGCGCCCGCGCCCACGCTGACCCGGACCGAGGCCAAGTCGAGCTGCCTGAGCACCCGGCTGGGCAGGCTCATCCGGACCGCGGTATGGCCGCGCTCGGTGGTGATGGCGAGGAGTTCCGAGGCCGCGAGACGAACCGTCGAGCCGTCCCGCCGCACGCCAGGTGCGACTAGCGCGTCTCGAACGTGATGCCCAGCCGGGTCATTTTACGCCAGAGCGTCGTGGGACTGATCCGGAGCGTTTCCGCAGCTTTCTCGCGACTGCCGTCATGGGCCCGCAGCGCCCCGAGACCGGCTTCGCGCTCGTCGGTCTCGGCGCCTATCTTCTGGAAGGGGACGGGCCGGCCGCAGATCTCGCCGCGGATCCGGCTGAACTGCTGGCCGAACAGATGCGACTCAACGGGCATTTCGTTCTCGCACGGGGCTCGAATCTCGAAGGCTATTTCGTTTTCGACTTCAAGGCCTGGGCGACCCATGTCGTGATCAGCGAAGTCGACTTCGTCGTGTCCGCCAAGAAGCCCTCGGCTCGCCGGCCCCAGGAGACCGCAACTATTTCTCCGCCCACGACGATGGTGCGGATCATGGGACGCGTCCTCGCTGCGGAGGACGCCGAACGAGACGGCTCGCTCGCGATCGACGGGGACCGTGACGCCATGCTCGAATTGCTCAAATTGCTCAGCTTCGCCGACCCGGAGGGGTAGTGGAAGGGCCCGCTTCGGCTCGCCCGGGCCGTGTCGGCCGGAATCGCTGGATTGGCAAAAACCTACGGATTATCGCGTAGTTCAGCGTTTGCCCGAGATTGACGACAGCGGGATCGACCGATAAAGTGGCCCGAAATGAGCAAGTCCAGGCGCCGCGCGGAAGTTGGCAAAACCGGTCCCGACCAGGCGCACCAGGCGCGCCAGGCGACCGGTGCGGAGCGCCCATAGCAGGCCGAGGACCGCCAGCACCAACAGCCCCTCGTACAGCGCGACGGGGTGGACGGCGGCGCCGTCGAGGAACGCGGCCGCGTCGGGATGCGCGTACACGACGCCCCACGGCAGCGTCGTCGGCTCGGCGGGCCGCTCGCCCACCAGGAAGCCGCCGAGCCGCCCGAGCGCGATCCCCCAGAGCCCCGCGACGGCCGCCGCGTCGGCGAAGCGGCCGAGCGCGATCCCGCGCCGCCGCGCGTGCCACAGGCCTCCGGCCGAGGCCGCGAGCACGCCGCCCCACAGCGACAGCCCGCCGCTCCAGACGTAGAGGGCACTCAGCGGTGCGTCCGCGTAGAGGGAGGCGTAGTCGGCCACGTGGAAGAGCCGCGCTCCCAGCAACCCCCAGAGCGCCGCCCGGATGGCCACGGCGTAGACGGCGCCGCGCGGAGCGGACAGCTTCGCCGCGCCCCGGAGCAGGAGGCCGACGGTGAGCGCGATGCCCGCAAGCGTGAACAGCGCGACCCAGCTGAGGAGTGCGGAGCCGAAGAGATGCGGGTCGATGGAGAGCGTCATGTGCCTTGGCCTGGGAGTCGGCGGGATCGGGCGGCGAAACGGCTGCCGCATCCCCGCGATGGCCTCCTAGAATAGCCTCGAATCGCCTCGGGCGAGCGCGCCATGACCCATCCGCACGACAGCCTCCGCGACCAGCTTCTCGACGCCTTCGTGAGCCACCTGCGCGCCGAGCGTGGCCTCTCGCCCAACACCATCGCCGCCTACCGGACCGACCTCGCCCAGCTCGCGCTGTTCTTTCATGGCCAGAACGACTGGTCCCGCGTCGCGCCCCAAGACCTCGACCGCTACGCCTCATCGCTGCGCAAGCAGGCCTACGCACCCTCGTCCATCGCGCGCAAGCTCGCCGCCATCCGCTCCTTCTTCCGCTTCCTGGTCGAGGAGGCCGTCGTCGACACGACGCCCGCGGACCACCTCCGTCCGCCCCGGGCCGGCAGACCGCTGCCGCACGTCCTCGGCGAGGAGGAGGTCGTCGCGCTGCTCGAAGCCGCCGAGGCCGGGCCCGGCCCTGAGGGTGTCCGCGACCGCGCGATGCTGGAGCTGACGTACGCCGCGGGTCTGCGCGTGTCGGAGGTCGTCGGCCCGCAGGGGCTCGGCCTCGCTGGGCTCAGTCTCGACGGCGGTTGGGTGCGGGTCCTCGGCAAGGGCTCGAAGGAGCGCCTCGTGCCGCTCTACCCCGGCATCGTCGACCGGCTGCGCGCCTACCTGCGCGACGCCCGCCCGGTGCTCGCCGCGCGTGCCAAGCGCGGTCGCGCCGGGCCGCCGGCGCTCTTCCCGAACGCGCGGGGGCGGGCCATGACGCGCCAGGGGTACTGGCTCGTGCTCAAGCGCTGCGCCGCGCGGGCGGGCATCACGACCCACCTCAGTCCACACACGCTGCGGCACAGCTTCGCGACGCACCTGCTGCGTGGCGGCGCACCGCTCCGTCACGTGCAGGAGCTCCTGGGGCATGCTAGCATCGCCACCACACAGATCTACACGCACCTGGACGACACCCAGGTGCGTGAGGCCTACGCCGGAGCGCATCCCCGGGCCTGAACGGGACCGACGTGAAGATCGCGTTGGGCAGTGACGACTCCACCCCCCTCACCGACTTCGTCGCCGAGGATCTCGCGCGGCGCGGACACGACGTCGTGCGCACCGGAGCACTCGCCCCCGGCGGCGACCCGCGGTGGCCGGCCGTCGGCGCGCTGGTCGGTACGCTCGTCGCTAACGGCGACTGCGCGCAGGGCGTCCTCTTTTGTTACACGGGCACTGGGGTTAGTATGGCCGCCAACAAAGTGCGAGGCGTCCGCGCGGCCCTCTGCCACGATGCCCAGACCGCGGACGGCGCCCGCCGGTGGAACGACGCCAACGTCCTGGTGATGAGCCTCCGCTCCACCTCGGCAGAGGAGGCCCGCGAGATGCTGGACGCTTGGTTCGCGGCCCCGCCTGGCGACGCGGAGGACGTCGAGATGGTGAGGATGCTGGACCAGGGCACAGCCCTGGACCCGTAAGGGGGCTGACGAAGCGGGCCGGGATACGGCGTCCAACCGTGAGCTTCAGTCCGGAGACGGAGCGAAGCGTAGGCGCATAGTCAGAGAGAGGGCTAGCGATGCCAGTCATCACGATCACCGGACTCGTCGGGAGCGGCACGGCCGAGATCGGGGCCGAGGTCGCGCAGAGCCTCCACATCGACTACGTGGACCGCATGATCCTGGCCGAGGCGGCCAAGAAGATCGGCACCACCGTGGCCGCCGTGGCCGAGCGCACCGAGCGCCTGCCCAGGCTGGGCGACCGCGTGGCAGGCTTCGTGCGCAACGTACTGGAGCGCTCGGCCATGGCCGGCGGAGGAGCCGACCCGTACTTCGGCGGAGGCCTCGACGCGCTGCTCGTCCGAGAGTACCGCGACCTGCCCGACGAGGGAGGACTCGCGGACAACTCGCTTTCCGACGACAACCTCGTCGCGGTGTTGCGCGCCGTCATCACCGAGATCGCGGCCTCGGGCTCGGTCGTGATCGCGGGCCGCGGCGCGAACGTCATCCTGGCCGACCGCCCCGGCGTGCTGCACGTCGGCCTCATCTCCGAGGCCGAGAAACGTCTCGAGCGCATCATGGAGCGGGAGAAGCTCGACCGGACGGCCGCCGAGGCCTTCATGGCCGACAACGACAAAGCAAGAACCGCCTATTTCAAGCGCTTCTTCGGGGTCAAACCCAACGACCCGAGCCACTATCATATGATGGTCAATACCCACTGGCTCGAGGTCCACGAAACGGCCGAGCTCATCGTGCTCGCCGCCTCGAAGCTCGCAGGACCCTAGGAGAGTCGCCCCTCGATGCCGAACAAGAAGGGAAGCAAGGTCGCCGCAAGCAAAGCCCGCGCGCAGGCGATGGCCAAGAAGAAGGCGCGCCACGGCGGACCCGTCCTCGCCGCGGCGGCCTACGTCCCGCCGCCACCACCCGCCGAGGGGGACGCCGCGGACACCGGCGGGATGCTCACCCAAGCAGCCCCCGCCTCTGCGACGGGGTCCGTGGCCGCCGCCGCCGGTGGCGCCGCTGTCGCGGCTCGGCCCACACAAGCCGCGCCCGCCAGCGCGCTCAGAGGATCCGGCCGCGAGCGCGCTCACCAGGCACCGCCCGCGCTGAGCGTGAGCCTCCGGCGCGAGGTGGGCACCATCGGCGTACTGACCGCCGTCGTCATCGTCGTCATCGTGGCGCTCCAGCTCTTCACCGACCTCGGCGGGTAGGCGTCGCGGCGCAAGCGCCAGGGCGCGATGGATCGCGCCCCTACGCTAGAATCGTCACGCCATGCCCACCGCAACGCACCGCGAGCGCCCCAACGCCGACTTCGCCGGCCGTTTGGCCGCGCTGCCGACGCGCCCCGGCGTCTACCTCATGAAGGACAAAGACGCCGTGGTCCTCTACGTCGGCAAGGCGGCGAGCCTGCGCAGCCGCGTGCGCTCCTACTTCGGCACGCCGGCGGGCAAGGACCAGCGCATCCAGATCATGGTGGCCCGGATCGCCGACTTCGAGTACATCGTCACCGAGTCGGTCCAGGAGGCCCTGCTGCTCGAGAACCTGCTCATCAAGCAGCACCAGCCCTTCTTCAACGCCCGCCTCAAGGACGACAAGACCTACCCCTACATCAAGATCGACCTGCGCGAGGAGTTCCCGCAGGTGTACTTCACGCGCCGCGTCCTAGCCGACGGCGCACGCTACTTCGGCCCCTTCGCCAGCGCCGGCTCGGTCCGCAAGACGATGGACCTGCTCAAGAAGCTCTTCCCGTACCGCTCGTGCACCAAAGTCATCACCGGCACCGACGAGCGGCCGTGCCTCGAGTACTACATCCACCGGTGCGTCGCCCCGTGCACCGGCGCCGTCGACCGCGAGGAGTACGGCGGCGTCATCCAGCAGGTCCTCCACTTCCTCGAAGGCGACTCCGAGCGCGTGACCAAGGGGCTGGCGGAGGACATGGCCACCGCCTCGGACGAGCTCAAGTTCGAGCGCGCCGCGGTCCTGCGCGACCAGCTCCGCGCCATCGAGTCGGTCAGCCAGTCGCAGCGCGTCGTCTCCCCGCGCGGCGAGGACACCGACGTCATCGCGCTCGCGCACGATCAGGGCGAGGTCTGGGTGGAGGTGTTCAAGGTGCGCCGCGGCAAGCTGATCGGCCGCGACCACTTCCTGATGGACGGAGGGGACGCCCACGACGAGCCGGGCCTGATGGAGCAGTTCGTGCAGCAGTTCTACGACGCGGTGCCCGACGTGCCGCCGACACTCCTGCTCCAGCACCCCATCGAGAACGCGGCCGTCATCGAGGAGTGGCTCTCGGCCAAGCGCGGGAAAGCAGTGAGCGTCGTCCACCCCCAACGGGGCAACAAGCGCAGGCTCGTGGAGATGGCCGCGCAGAACGCCCTGGAAGGCCTCAACCAGCGGCGGCTCAAGTGGCTATCGGAGTCCGACAAAGTGCTCCAGGCGCTCACTGAGATCCAGGAGGCACTCAGCCTGCCGGACCTCCCCAGCCGCATCGAGTGCTACGACGTCTCCAACATCCAGGGCACGAGCTCCGTCGGCAGCATGGTCGTCTTCGAGGACGGCCGCCCGAAGCCCTCGCACTACCGCCGCTTCCAGATCCGCGACGTGGACGGCATCGACGACTACGCGTCCATGCAGGAGATGCTGCGCCGCCGCTTCCGCCGCCTGGGCGAGACGCTCGCGGAGACCGCGCTGGAGGAGGCGCAGGAGTCGGGTGAGGCGGACCCGGAGCCCGTCCTTCGAGGGCCTCAGGACGAGCGGGAGGCGCGCGAAGACGGCCCCAAGACCCCCTCTCCCCTCGACGGGGAGAGGGATGGGGTGAGGGGTGAGCCCCCGTCCTCGTCAGCGGCCGCGGCCGACGCCCCCGCCAACCGCCAGCGGCCCCGACGCTACGCGCGCTCCGGCGTCATGGCGCCGGAGGAGGCCGCGACGGGAGCACGGCAGAAGGCGCAGGAGTCGTTCGGGCTCGTGCCGGGCCTCGTCGTCATCGACGGCGGCCGCGGCCATCTCAACGCCGTCCAGCAAGTGTTCCTAGAGCTCGGCGTCACCGGCGTCCCGCTCTGCTCGATCGCCAAACAGGAGGAGGAGATCTTCCTGCCGCACATGGCCGAGCCCGTCGTCCTGCCGCGCGGCTCCCAGGGCCTCTACCTCGTGCAGCGCGTCCGCGACGAGGCGCACCGCTTCGCCATCACCTACCACCGCCAGCGCCGGTCGAAGGCCGCGACGCGCTCGGTGCTGGACGAGGTCCCAGGCATCGGCCCGAAACGCCGCCGCGAGCTCCTACGCCGCTTCGGCAGCGTCGCCGGCATCCGCGCGGCATCGCTCGATGAGCTGGCATCGGTGCCGGGCCTCTCCGCGGCCTCGGCGCGCAAGCTCGCGGAGCACCTGGGCGGGGCCTGACCGAGCAGGCGCGGTATACTCTACGCGTAGACGTACAGACGCCTGGAGGCTGCCGATGTCCAAGCGCATGACCATCGTGTTCGACGACGACCAGCTCTACACAGCGCTGAAGGTGGAAGCCGTTCGCACCGGACGCCATGCGAAGGACATCGTGGCGGAGGCCGTACGCGAATGGATCGAGTCCGCAGAGGATGCGGAGCTAACGGCGGCGCTCGACGAGGCCCGGGCCGAATGGCAGCGGGAGGGCGGGGCTGAAGCCGGCGCATTCTTCCGTAGCATTGGGGCCGGTTAGGCGTGCCGCATCGCGTCGAGCTGTCTCCCTCGGCTCAGCGCGACTTACGAAACCTGCCGCCTCGGGTGGCAGCCCGGCTCGCAGCTCCCATCCAAGCCCTCGCCGACACCCCACGTCCACGCAGCTCGCGGACGCTCAGAGGCCAACGGACGACCTGGCGCGTCCGGGTCGGCCCATACCGCATCATCTACGACGTGCACGACGACCGTGAGCTCGTCGTCGTGCTCAAAGTCGATCGGCGAAGCGAATCGACGTACCGGCGGTGAGCGCGACCTACGCAGCCCCCGCGACCGGCCCCATCGCGTCGCTGAATCGCTCCCCCAGGTCGAGGTGCTCCTGCACGGACTTGAGGCCCTGGTCCCGCGTGTTGAGGAACACGCAGCCCGCCCCCTGCTCCCGCCACGCCTTAGCCATTGCGAGCCACTCCTCCGGCCCGCCCTCCAGCG
>JACZSI010000086.1 GCA_022574265.1 Chloroflexota bacterium
GAATTGCTGGTGGGGCGCCTGCTGCTGGTCGACGCCTCGGAAGTCATCAAGACGGCCGTAATTTGCGGCGCGGTCGGGCTGTTACACCTGCTGTTGCGGCGATTCTTCTTTTCCATTTCCACTTCGCGCGAGGCGGCCGCGCAATCAGGCATCAACGTCCGCTTCTGGGATTTCGTCTTTTAGGTCAGTTTCGGGCTGGTCGTCACGAGCTGCGTGCAGATCGCCGGCGTCCTGCTTGTTTTCAGCTATCTGGTCGTGCCCGCCGTCTGCGCCATGATCTTCTTCCGAGGCAACGGCAAGCGCCTGCTCTTCGCCTGGGTCTTGGGGCTGCTCGCGAGTGTCGGGGGTCTCACGGCCAGCGCCGTGAAAGACTGGCCGACCGGCGCGTCGGTCGTCGCGATGTTCGGCGTGGTGTTTGTCGGTTGCGTCATGGTCTACGGAATCGGGACCAGGATGCACGGGCGCCGCGCTCCGGAAAGCGCTGCTCCGCCCGCCTGATCCGCGATCTACCTGTTCATGATGCTCACTCTGCTCGCGTGGACCGCCCGTACTTGGCACGCCGATCGAACGTGTTATACTTCCGCGTTTCGACGATTTGACCGGAATGATCGCGTTATCAGGAACGGAGGCGCCCGAATGGCCGGACATCAGGTCGGTGACATACGCAACATCGCTATCGTGGGGCACGCCGGCTGCGGCAAGACTTCGTTGGGGGAGGCGATTCTCAACAAGGCGGGCGTCACCAAGCGCCTCGGCGAGCCGCTGGTGCAAGGAGTCGGGTCGAACAAGACGAGCACGGTCATTGATGGCCGCAATTCGAAGAGCCGAGGATTGGAGGGTTGTGTGCAGAAGTAGAACGGCATGTCAGATACACCCAGAAACCACCCGAATAACAGTTGTGTTGGGGATTTCGGTGCAACCCCCTTTCCCACACTCGACGGGCGATGGGAATACGTGGCTACGAAATCGAAGAACTCGGCCACCTCCGCCCGCCGGCCGTCCTCGTCGATCGAGCGCCGCAGCAGTACGACGCTCGCCAGGTGCACCCACTTGTCGAGCGCATGAGTCAGCTCCCAGCGCACGAGGTCTTGGGCGTAGGGACCGGCGAGGCGCCGTAGCTCCGAGGGCGCGTCGCCCCTGCCGGTCGCGGTGAGGACCAGCAGCACGGCGAGTGCCGTGAGCAGAACGGTGGAGGTGTTCCTGCGGACTGCGGTCATGGCGTCGTGGTCTTCTCCCTGTTCTCTATGGAGCTACGGCCGGCACCTATCGGGGCGTTTGCGCCCGCCTAGCCCGTTCACTAGAATGGCGCCGTTGCGCGCCTGGCGTCGTAGGAGGCGCATACCGTGGATCAGTTCGCCGGTCCCAAGATACGCAACGTCGTGCTGCTCGGGCACTCCGGCGCGGGGAAGACCTCGCTCGCCGAGGCGATGCTGTTCGCCGCGAAGGGCATCAGCAGGCTCGGGAGAGTGGGCGACGGCAACACCGTCTCCGACTTCGACCCCGAGGAGCACCGGCGCGAGACCAGTCTCCAGCTCGCGGTCATCCCGTGTGTATGGAAGGGCACGAAGGTGAACCTCCTCGACACGCCTGGGTACGCTGATTTTATCGGCGAGACGGTTTCCGCGCTGCGCGCGGCCGATGCGGCGGTTGTCGTGGTCTCCGCGCCCAGCGGCGTGGAGGTCGGCACGGAGCTCGTTTGGGCGCGCGTGCGCGAGGCCGGCCTGCCCGTATTGGTCTTCATCAACAAGATGGACCGCGAGCACGCCGACCACGCCGCCGCGCTCGCCCAGGTCCGGGAGAAGCTCGGCAACCGGTGCGCGGCGGTCAACCTCCCGATCGGCGCCGAGGCGTCCTTCAGCGGCGTCGTCGACCTCCTCGGCGGCGACGTCCCGGCGGAGGCCCAAGCCGGTGCCGGCGCGGCGCGCGACCAGCTCGCCGAGGCGGTGGCCGAGACGGACGACGACCTGACGATGAAGTTCTTGGAGGAGGAGCGGCTCAGCGCCGAGGAGATAGCCACCGGGTTGCGCGCCGGCGTTCGGACCGGCGCCGTCGTCCCCGTGCTGACCGGGTCGTCGACCACCGGCGTGGGCATCGAGGCGCTGCTCGATGCCATCGTCGATTACCTTCCCGCCCCGACCGACGCCCCGCCGGTCAAGGCGGAGAAGGGCGGCACGGCGGTCGAGCTGACCGCCGACGCCGCGGGCCCGCTCGCGGCCTTCGTGTTCAAGACCTCGGCCGACCCGTTCGTCGGCAAGCTGTCCTACCTCCGTGTGTTCAGCGGCACGCTCGCCTCCAACAGCGAGGCGTGGGACTCCAAGAGCTCGGAGGCCGAGCGCGTGAGCCAGGTCTTCGTCTCGATCGGGAAGCACCAGGAGAACGTCCCCGAGCTCGTGGCCGGGGACATCGGCAGCGTGGCCAAGCTCGTCCATGCCGTTACCGGCAGCACGCTCACCACCAAGGACGCGGCGATCGCGTTGCCGCCGGTCGACTTCCCGCCCGCCGTCTACAACGTGGCGGTCCACCCCAAGAGCAAGGCGGACCACGACAAACTGTCGTCGTCGCTGGCCCGCCTCGTCGAAGAGGACCCGTCGCTGCGCCTTTCGCGTGACCGCGAGACATCCGAGACCATCGTGTCGGGCCTCGGCGACACGCACGTCGAGGTCATGGCCGAGCGGGCGAAGCGCAAGTTCGGCGTCGAACTCGAGCTGGCGCCGCCGCGGGTGCCCTATCAAGAGACCGTCAGCAAGGTCACCAAGGCCGAGTACCGGCACAAGAAGCAGTCGGGCGGCCACGGCCAGTACGGGCACGTCGTCCTCCGCCTCGAGCCCACCGGCCGCGGCGAGGGATACAGCTTCAAGAGCGAGGTGGTCGGCGGCAACGTGCCACGCGAGTATTTCGCCGCGGTCGAGAAGGGCGTGCAGAAGCGGATGGGCGAGGGTGCGCTGGCGGGCTTCCCCATCGTGGACGTGAAGGTCGTGCTGATCGACGGCAGCTCGCACGCGGTCGACTCGTCCGGGCAGAGCTTCGAGATCGCGGGAAGCATGGCCATGCGCCAGGGTGTCCTCGACGCCTCGCCGACGCTGCTCGAGCCGATCATGTCGGTGCACATCACCGCGCCCGAGCAGTTCGCCGGGGCCGTCGTCAGCGACCTCAACACGCGGCGCTCCCACATCCTGGGCATGTCGCCGGAGGGCGGCATCGCGTACATCGACGCGGAGATGCCGCGCTCGGAGGCGCAGCAGTACTCCACGCAGCTCCGTGCGCTGACGCAGGGGCGCGGCACGCTCACGATGGAGTTCGGGCACTATGGCGAGGTGCCGGCGAGCCTGGTGGAGCGCATCGTGGCGCAGACGCAGGAAGCCGCGAAGGCATAGCGCAAGGTGCCGTTGCGGGCGCGCCGCCGCTAGCTAGTCGCCGGTGCGCGACCAGATGGTGTGGTAGGGCCCCTGGCCCTGGATCATCGCCATCAGGGAGCGGCGCTCCCACTGGCGGAGCTCGCTCAGCGCGGTGGCGCACTGCTCTTCGGTCCCTTCGAAACCCGAGGCGTTCATACGCCGCTCGAGCAGCTCCCACACGCGGGAGCCCGCGAACGCCTCGATGGTCCCGGTCCACGGGATGACGGACAGCTCGTGCGTGCGCGGGAGGTCTGGACGCGCGCGGTTCACGTGGCGCAGCCGCCGCTCGCCGGAGCCCAGCGGCGCCGAGACCGAGATGCGCGGCGGGTCGTCGACGGCAGACCGGCTATCGTAGACGAGGCACTGGTCGATGATGGGGAGGATGACGCAGACGACCTCGGCCGTCTCCGCGCCCTGGAGGGCTTCCGTCATCTCGCGGTCGTAGTCGTGTTCAGCCATGACGCAGCACCTCCATAACCTAGTCTAGCAGTTCATGTAGCTGCTCGGCGAAGGCGGGCAGCACTTTCGCCCAGTCGCCGATGACGCCGAAGCGGGCGTCTTTGAAGATGTTGGCGCCCGCGTCCTTGTTGATGGCCACGATCGCTTTGGCGTTGGCGCAGCCCGCCATGTGCTGGCTGGCGCCCGATATGCCGACCGCGATATACAGCTCCGGCGTCACCGTCTTGCCCGTCAGCCCCACCTGGTAGCTCGTCGGCACCCAACCCGCGTCGCAGGCGGCGCGCGAGGCGCCCACGGCCCCGCCCAGCAGGCTCGCGAGCGCCTCGAGCTGCTCGAACGGCTCGGGGCCGCCGAGGCCCCTGCCTCCGCTCACGATCACGCGCGCGTCCTCCAGCCGCAGCCCCTCGGCGGCCTGCTCGACGCGCTCGACCGACCGCGTCCGCACGACCGAAGCGTCGATCGCCGCGTCGACCGCGACGACATCGCCCGTGCGCGCCGGGTCGGCTTCGAGCGCGTCGACCGTCCCCGGCCGCAGCGAGGCCACCGCCGGCGTGCCAAGACAGCGCACCGTCGCGTCGGCGTTCCCGCCGTAGGTGGGGCGCGTCGCGAGCAGACGGCCGTCGGCGTCCAGCGCGAGTGACGTGCAGTCCGACGCGAGCGCCGTGCCCAGGCGGAAGGCGAGGCGCGGCATGACGTCGCGACCGAGCAGCGTTTTCGCGCCCAGCACGATGCGCGGGCCTGCCACCGCCACCGTGGCCGCGGCCGCGGCCACGACCGCGTCTGGCGGCGCGTCGGCGAGCACGGGGCTCTCGACGGCGTAGACGACCTCGGCGCCGTGGGCGATGGCCGTCTGCGCGGCATCTCCAACGCTCGGCCCTGCGAGCATCACGCCGACCGGCCCAGCGCCGAGGGCGCGTGCCGCCGCGATCGCTCCGAGCGTGGCGGGGCCAGTGTGCCAGCTCGCCGTCCGCCAGCTCGCCGATGACCAGGATGGGGTTGCCGTCCGCCATAGCCACTACACCAGGTGCTCTTCGCGGAGCCGCAGCGCCAGCTTGCGCCCTGCGTCCGCGTCGTCCTCGCCGGTGATCATCTCGGTCTCGACGCGGCTCTCCGGCTTTGTTAGCGACACCATCTCGAAGGCGGGCGCCACGCTCGCCGGCTCGATGCCGAGGTCCACGGCCGACCAGACCGTCGGCTGGATGCGCCGCGCGCCCATGATGCCGCGCATGTTCGGATAGCGGGGCGCGCCCAGCTCGTTGGAGACCGTCACCACGGCCGAGAGGCCGGCCTCCACGAGCTCGTGGCCGTCGGGCAGCACGCGCTGGACGCGCACCGTCGTGCCGTCGACCTCGACCGCCTTGGCGATGGTCGCGATGGGCCAGCCGAGCGTCTCCGCGATCCCCGCGGGGACCTGCGCGTTGTCCCAGTCGCTCGCCTGCCGCCCCGCGAGGACCAGGTCGACGTCCCCCAGCTTGCGGACAGCCGCGACCAGCGCCGCGACCGTCAGCATCGGGTCGATCGTGTTCTCGAACGCTGGGTCTTGCAGCAGCACCAAGTCGTCGGCGCCCATCGCCAGCGGCTTCTTGATGACGTCGAGCGCGAAGCCGGTGCCATACGACAGCACGGTGATGTGCGTGCCGTCGATCGCCTCCTTGATGCGCAGCGCCGCCTCGACGGCCTGCTCGTCGAAGCCGTTGACGACGGGCGCCATGTTGGACGCGGCGGCCACGCGGTTGCCCTCGATGCGGAACGCCGACAGCGGGGTCTCGGGGTCGAGCACCTGCTTGGCCATCACGACGATGTGGAGCGCCAAGAAGACGGCCTCGCGGGGAGAGAGTAGGTGCCTCGCGCTCGACGCTGCGAACGGAGGCACGTGCGGATGCTAGCACTGCGCCGCGGTGCGCGGCAACAGGCGTGATCCATCGCCGTGTCCCGGTGCTAGAATCCGCCCGAGACCACCCGATGGGGCCTTCTTGCTTCCGATCAGCCTGACCCTCCGCAACTTCCTCTCCTACCGCGACGCGGCCCCCACGCTGCGCCTCGAAGACGTGCACCTCGTCTGCCTGTGCGGGCCGAACGGCCACGGCAAGTCGGCGCTGCTCGATGCCATCACGTGGGTGCTGTGGGGCAACGCGCGCGGGCTCCGCGGGCGGCATGGGCCGCTGCTGCACCACGGCCAGGAGGAGATGCTCGTCGAGCTCGAGTTCGACGTCCGCGACGAGCGGTACCGCGTCACGAGGCGCTACTCGCAGGCCCGGCGCACGCCCCAGAGCTCGCTCGAGCTGGCGGTGCGCTCGGGCGAGGAGTACCAGCCGATCACCGGCGACACGATCGACCAGACCCAGGCGCAGATCAACCGCATCATCAACATGGACTACGACACGTTCGTGAACAGCGCGTTCCTGGTCCAGGGCCGCGCCGACCAGTTCACGATGTCGACGCCGTCCCAGCGCAAGGAGGTTCTGTCGCGGGTGCTCGGTCTCGGCCTGTACGACCGCCTGGAGGAGCGCGCGAAGCTCCGCTCGCGGGAGATCCAGGGCAGCCTGTCCTCGGCCGCGAGCACGCTGGACGCCCTCCGGGAGCGCGTGGCGCAGGCCGATGGGCTCCGCGAGGAGCTCGCCGAGGCTGACGTCGCGCTCGCCGCGGCCCAGGAAGCGGCCGAGTCAGCGACCGAGCGCCTGGGCCTCGCCCGAGGCCGCGTGGAGGCGCTGGAGCGCCGGCGCGACGAGGCCGCGGGACTCGATGAGCAGGCGCGGCGCGCCGCCGCCCGGCGGCTCGAGGCCACGGCGGACGCCGAGACCATCGAGCGCCGCGTCGGCGAATGGCAGGCCGCGCTGGACGATGCCGTTGGGATCGAGGCGGGCATCGCGTCGCTGGAGCGCGCCCGCGAGGCGTACCGGGGCGTGAGCACGGCCGCGCAGCAGGTCGCGAAACTCCAGGGGGAGCTCGCGCCGCTGGACCAGGCCGTGACCAGGGCGCGGGCGGGCCTCGAAAGCGACGCCGCTGCTCAGCAGCATCACATCGAGAAAGAGTTGTCGCCCCGCGCCGACGCTTTACCGGCGATCGAGCTGCGCCTGGGCGCCGTGGCCCGCGAGATCGAGGCGCTCGACGTGGCCTCGGCCGACGCGGAGAAGGCGCGGGAGGAGCACCGGCGCCTCAGCCTCGAAGCGCGGGCGCTCGAGCAGGCCAACGCGGTGCTCGAAGATCAGGGCAAGGAAACGAAGGCGAAGCTGGACCTGCTCGACCACGGCCACGAGGCAGGCGTGCCCTGCCCGCTCTGTGGCACCGCGCTGGGCGAAGAGTCCCTCGAGCGCATCCAGGCGGGCTACCGGGAGGAGATCGAGGAGCAGCGGACCCGCTTCGGCGAGCAGCAGTCCCGCGTGAAGACGCTCGACAAGCAGGCGGGTGACCTGGAGGGACTGGCGACGAAGGCCAGACAGACGCTGGACGCTGGCCGTCGCGAGCTCGACGCGGAGCGCGTGACCCTCGATCTGCGTCTCGATGAGGCTCGCCGCGCCGCCGGGCAGATCGAGGAGGCGCGCCGGGTTCTCGCCGAGACCGAGGCGGG
>JACZSI010000004.1 GCA_022574265.1 Chloroflexota bacterium
CAGCATCACCATCAGCTACTACCAAACCATCATCAGGACACTGGAACCAGGCCGTAACCTATGAGCCCGAACGCCCTCCACCCATCAGCCCGGTCCATACACGTTGAATGCGTCTCGGCAGGGTCCGGTCTGCGGACAATCGAGCCAAGGGTCTTGAATGTCGAGCTTGGGTGAGGTAGTCGTTGAGCCATGAACCTGGTTCGTCAGCTCTGTGAACGCGCCGGGCTCACACAGGTTCTGCTTGCCCGGCTGTCGGGCGTCAATCGGTCGGCGATCTCTCGATACGAGAATGCTGATCGAGGAAGGAACGCCGTCGCGTGAACTCGCCTGCGCTCTAGAGGGCGAGGTGGAGGCGCAGCGCGTCGTTCACATCGAGCATGAGTGGCGCAGGGACCAATCCGATTCGGTCGCGGACCCTTTCGACCGTTACTGCCCGAACCTGCTCTGTCTGAGCCTTCGAGTCGCTGTCGAGTCCGGTTTCGGCCGCTGGGAGGAGCACTTGGAACGGGTAGACCCGGTCGAGGCTTGTGGTGATGGGAACAACCGTCACCACTCCGCGCCCGAGGCGCGCCGCGTCCTCGCCCGGCTGAAGCAGGCGGAGGCGGCCGCGTCATGGGAGGCGTTCCGCGGCGATCCGCCCCCGCCGCGCGTGCTGGAGGAGGCGCGGGGCGACGTCGCCGACGTGCAGCGCATGGTGCGCTCGCGCCTGTGGGGCCGGCCGAAAGCGGCGGCGCGAGCGAGCCGCCGGTCGATCTCCGTCGGCGACAGGGTCGAGATCGGGGCGCTCGGGTTCACGGGTGAGGTGCTGACCGCGCCAGGAGAGGACGCGAAGGTGGACGTGCTGGTCGGCTCGGCGCGCATCCGGCTCGAGACGAGCCGTCTGCGGAAGGTCGGCGAGGGCACGCCGCGGCCACCGTCCACGACGCACGTGACGCTGAGCCCCAAGGAGCACATCGCCGCCGACGGGGCGGAGCTGGACATCCGAGGTCTGCGGCTGCACGAGGCCCTCGCGCGCGTGGACGCGTACCTGGACTCCGCGCTGGCGCAGGGGGTGCGGCGCGTGCGGATCGTACACGGCAAGGGCACGGGCGCGCTTCGCCAGGGCGTCTGGCACCACCTGGCGAGCCACCCGACGGGAGCGACGTTCGACTTCGCGCCCCCGGAGCGCGGTGGGGACGGCGCGACCGAGGTGGAGCTGGCGTGATGTGCAGAATCATGCAAAATAGGGTAAAATAGCGCGGTATTGGACTTTGAGAGGCAATCATGACCGAGTCGCCCTGGTTGACGCTCCGCGAGGCCGCGGACTACCTCCGCGTGTCGCAGCGGACGATGCGCACGCTCGTCGTGCGGGAGCAGGTCACGGCATACCGGATCAACCCGCGCGGCGCGCTCCGCTTCAGGGCCGACGATCTTGACGAGGCGCTGGAGCCTACGGCAAGGCCCGGGCCTCTGACAGCCCTCTCAGACCCCGTCCTGGCGGAGCTGTGGGACAACGAAGATGATGCGATCTACGACGATCTTTAGGCGCGGCTCGGTGGTTGGCGTCGACTTCCTATTCGCTGACCAGCGGGGTTCGAAGCGGCGACCGGCCATCGTGCTCAGCTCCGCCGCGTACCTCGCCGGCCGGCAGGAGGTGGTGATCGCGGCGGTGACCAGCAACACGCACAGGCGGTTGCTGCCGGGCGACACGGCCATCCAAGAGCTCAAGCCGACAGAGCTTCCGAGGCCCTCGGTCGTTACAGGCATCCTGCGGACAGTGAAGCAAGCAGACGTAACGCAAGCCTTCGGCTCGCTCTCAGCGCGCGACCTGCGGGCCGTCGAGGCCAGCCTGCGCGAGGCGCTTTCGCTCTAGCCGGCGACGGCACGCCAGAGCAGCAGCAGGCCCACGGCGAGCAGCACGACGCCCATCACCTTGAGCAGCCGGTCGGGCTTGACCCGGCCGGTGAGCGTCGCGCCGTACAGGCTGCCGGCCATCCCGGCGCTCCCCATGAGCACGAGCAGCGGCACGTCGAGGTCCCCGCGCAGCCCGTGGCCGACGAAGCCCGCGGTGCCCAGGAAGAAACCGATGGTGAGGTTCGTGCCGGCCGCGGTCCGGGCGTCGATGCCCAGGAAGCGGACCATCGCCGGCAGCCGGATGCTGCCGAGGATCAGCCCGACCGCGCCGCCGAGCAGGCCGATCGTGAAGCCGATGCCGCCCTCCGAGACGACGCGGCCCGCGGTCACGGGCCCACGTCCTTTGGCGGCCGAGAGACGCGCGAGCCGGGCCCGGATCAGGAACTCCGTGCCTTGCCATACGACGAAAGCGCCCGCGAGCCCGATCAGCAGCCGCTCGTCCACGCGGCTGGCGAAAAGCCCGCCGCCGAGCGCGCCGACGACCGAGGGTATGCCCATGAGGCGCACGATGCTCCAGTCGACGCGTCCCGCGCGGAGGTGGCGGACGGCGCCCGTCGCCGCACTCAGCGTGCTGACGAGGATGTTCGTGCCGGCCGCGAGCGGCGCGGGGACGCCCAGGAGCAGCAGCGCGGGCAGCCGGATCGTGCCGAGCGCGAGCCCGACGAGCCCGCCGAGCACGCCGACGGCGGCCGAGATGGCGGTGAGCAGCGCGAGCTGCCACGCGTTGACGGCGGTCTCGAAGCCGAGGATGTCCACGGCCGGAGTCTACGGGAAGAGGACTAGTCGCGCGTCTTGCGGTAGGCGGAGATGGCGTCTTGGAGCGTCGTCCAGCCGAGCAGCGCGCACTTGATGCGGATGGGGAAGCGCTTCACGCCCTCGAGCGCGACGATGTCGCCGAGGTCGTCCTCCTGCTCGGGCGTGAACTCCCCGCCCTGCATGACGCCCTTGAAGGTGCGGACGAGGGCCTCGGCCTCCTCCAGTGTCTTGCCCTCGAGGTGGCCGGTGAGCATCGACGCCGAGGCCTGGCTGATCGAGCAGCCCTGGCCCTCGAAGCCGACCTCGGCGATGCGGCCGGCGCCGTCGAGGCCGAGCGTGAGCACGACCTGGTCGCCGCAGAAGGGGTTGAACCCCTCGCCCCTCAGGTCGGGGTCGTGGAGCAACCCCTGGTGGCGGGGGCTGCGGTAGTGGTCCAGGATGATGTCCTGGTAGAGGTCGTCAAGCTCGCTTGGAAGCTGCATCGCCGAAGTACCTGAGCACCTGATTGAGGCCGTCGATGAGGGCGTCGACCTCCGCCTCCGTATTGTAGAGGTAGAAGCTGGCGCGGGCCGTGGC
The DNA here is from genome assembly GCA_022574265.1 of Chloroflexota bacterium. Classification (GTDB taxonomy): domain Bacteria; phylum Chloroflexota; class Dehalococcoidia; order Lucifugimonadales; family Australimonadaceae; genus JADFRC01. The sequence goes on from JACZSI010000004.1 coordinate 3,226, forward strand.
TGGCACGTTGAGCCGGGAGCGCACGAGCGGCATGGCGCAGTGGTGCCCCGCGCGGATGGCGACGCCGACCTGGTCCAGCACCTGTCCGATGTCGTGTGGGTGGATCTCGCTCATGTAGAAGGAGACGACCCCGCCGCGCACCGAAAGGTCCGACGGGCCGAAGGTCGGGACCTCCTCCAGCTCCGCGAAGCGCTCCATGGCGTAGCGCGTCAGCGCGACCTCGTGCTCGCGGACGTCGTCCATGCCGAGCGCGCTCAGGTAGTCGACCGCCGCGCCGAGCGCGATGGCGTCGCCGATGTTCGGCGTGCCGGCCTCGAACTTCAGCGGCACCTGGTTCCAGGTCGCGTCTTCGTAGGTGACTTCGAGCACCATCTCGCCGCCGCGCAGGAACGGGTCCATCTCTTCGAGGACGTCGGCCTTCGCGTAGAGCACGCCGATGCCGGTCGGGCCGAGCATCTTGTGGCCGGAGAAGGCCATGAAGTCGCAGTCGAGCGCCTGGACGTCCACCGGCATGTGCGGGACGCTCTGCGCGGCGTCGATGAGGGCGAGCGCGCCGACGCGGTGCGCCGCGGCGACGACCTCGGCGACGGGCGTGATGGTGCCCAGGACGTTGGACATGTGCGTGAGCGCGACGAGCTTCGTCGCCGGCGTGAGCAGCTCGTCGAGGTCGGAGGTGTCCAGCTCGTAGCCGCTGGTCATGGCCATCAGCTTGAGCTCGGCGCCGCCCACCCGGGCCACGTGCTGCCAGGGCACCAGGTTGGAGTGGTGCTCCATCTCGGTGACGACGATGCGGTCGCCCGCCCCCACGTTGGCCACGGCCCAGGTGTGGGCCACCAGGTTGATGGCCTCCGTCGTGTTGCGCACGAACACGATGTTCTCAGGCGACGGCGCGTTGATGAAGCGCGCGACCTTCGCCCGCGCTTCTTCGTACGCGTCCGTGGCCTCGATGGCGAGCGTGTGGGCGCCGCGGTGGACGTTGGCGTTGTAGCGCTCGTAGTAGTCCGAGAGCGCCTGGATCACGGCCCTCGGCTTCTGCGACGTCGCCGCGTTGTCCAGATAGACCAGCGGGACGCCGTGGACCTCGCGGTCCAGGATCGGGAAGTCCTTGCGTATCTTTGCGACGTCGTACATGGCTAGCCCGCCCTCAGGGCGGCCATGACGGCGTCGTCCGTGTACTGGCGGACGGCGTCGTCGGCGATGGAATCGACGACCTCGCGCACGAAGCCGTGCACGAGCAGGGCGCGCGCCACCGCCTCGCCGATGCCGCGGCTCTTGAGGTAGAACATCGCGGCCGGGTCGAGCTGCCCGACGGCGGCACCGTGGGTACACGTGACGTCGTCCGCGAAGATCTCGAGCTTGGGCTGCGTGTCGGCCTCGGCCCCGTCCGACAGCAGCAGGTTCTTGTTGACCTGGTGCGCGACCGTGTGCTGGGCGCCGGGACGGACGAGCACGTGCCCGACGAATACGCCGCGGGAGTCGTCGTCCAAGATGCCTTTGTAGACCTCGTCGCTCGATGCGCCGGGCACCGCGTGGTCGACGAAGGTGTGGTTGTCCACGTGGCGCTTGCCGCGGCCGAGGTAGAGGCCGTTGAGCGAGGCGCTCGCGCCCGGCTCCGCGAGCAGCACGCTCAGGTCGTGGCGCACGAGCCCGCCGCCCAGGTCGACCGTCACCGTCGAGACGCTGGAATCGCGAGCCTGGGTGACGTTGGTCGTCGAGACGTGGTAGGCGGCGTCGCTCTCGCGCTGGAGCGTGATGCAGCGGAGGCTTGCGCCGGGGCCTGCCACGATCTCCGTGACGGCGTCGGTGAAGTACGCGCCGTCGCCGAGCGACTCGAAGCTCACGAGGACGGTGGCCGAGCTATCCCGGCCGGCGACGATGAGCACGCGCGGGTACGTCACCGTGGGCCGCTCAGGCCGGGCGGTCGAGATGAACAGCAGGTAGATGGGCTCCGGCACGCTGACGCCGTCGGGGATGGACACGAACGCGCCGTCTCGTACGAATGCGGTGTTGAGGCTCGTGAACGCACCGGCCGCCGCACCCGCGTGCTTGCCCAGGTGCTCGCGGACCAGCGGCACGTCGTAGTGCGCGGCCTCGGCGATCCGGCCGACGATGGGGCCGTCGCCGCGCTCGAAGAAGACGTGGCTCGCGCGCTCGCCCTCGCTCGGCGGGTCGGTCGAGAGCTGGGGCGCGTACCGGCCGTCGACGAAGACGAGCTGGTGGACGCGCGGGCAGGGGAGGTCGTAGGGGCTGAGGTCGATCTCCCCAAGTGGCTCGGTGACGTCCGGCGCCACGAATGCCGTCGAGGCGAGCGAGCGCACGTCGGTGTACTTCCACGGCTCGTTGCCGCGGCGTGCGGTCGGGAAGCCGGCGCGCGTGAACTCGGCCATGGCGTCCCTGCGCAGCTCGCGGAGCCACGTGGGGTCGTGCGCAGCGCCGTTGCGCTCGGCGGCCTCGAACGCCGCGAGGTACCGCGCCTCGTCGGTGGCCTGCGCGCTCACGACCCCCCCGCTGGCGCGAGTCCCGCAGCCTCTGCCACGGGCTCATAGCCCTTGGACTCGATCTCGGCGGCGAGCTGCTTGTCGCCGGAGCGGACGATGCGCCCGTCGATGAGGATGTGCACGGCGTCGGGGACGACGTAGTCCAAGATGCGCTGGTAGTGCGTCACGATGAGCGTGGCGCTCTGTGGCGTGGCGAGGGCATTGATGCCGTCGGCCACGCTGCGCAGCGCGTCCACGTCGAGCCCGGAGTCCACTTCGTCCAAGATGCGGAGCTTGGGCTCCAAGATGGCCATCTGGAGGAGCTCGTTGCGCTTCTTCTCGCCGCCGGAGAAGCCCTCGTTGACGGAGCGCTTGGTGAGCGCGGCGTCCATCCGGATGTCCTTCGCCTTGGCGCGGATGAGCCGGTCGAACTTCAGGACGTCCATCTCGTCCTCGTCGCGGCTCTTGCGGACCTCGTTGTAGCCGGCGCGCAGGAAGTGGTCGAGGCGCAGGCCGGGGATCTCGATGGGGTGCTGGAAGGAGAGGAAGAGCCCGCGCCGCGCCCGCTCCTCCGGCCCGAGCGCCAGGAGGTCGGCGCCGTCGAAGGAGACGCTGCCGCTCGTGACCTCGTACGCGGGGTGGCCCGCCAGGACGAGGGCGAGCGTGCTCTTGCCGGAGCCGTTGGGGCCCATGATGGCGTGGGTCTCGCCGGCGTCGACGCGCAGGTCGATCCCCTTGAGGATCTCGACCCCGTTGACGCTGGCGTGCAGGTCGTGGATCTCTAGCATGCGTCTCCTACGCCGTTCTGCCAGCCTGTCACCCTGAGCCCTTCGGCCTCGCTCAGGACAGGCTCCGCGAAGGGTCTCGTCCCAGACCCTTGGTGTTCAAGCGGCGGCCCGCTACGAGATGCTTCGCCTGTCGGCTCAGCATGACAGGCGAATGCCCGCTCAGCCGACGGCGCCTTCCAGGTTGAGCTCCAGGAGGCGGTTGGCCTCGACCGCGAACTCGAGCGGCAGGCGCTTGACGACGTCGCGGACGAAGCCGTTGATGATGAGCGTCTGCGCGGCCTCGGCGGAGAGGCCCCGCTGCTGCGCGTAGAAGACCTGCTCCTCGCTCACCTTCGTGGTGGAGGCCTCGTGCTCGACGCTGGACGAGGGGTTCTCGACCTCGATATAGGGCACCGTGTGCGCGCCGCACTGGTCGCCGATCAGCAGCGAGTCGCACCGGGTGAAGTTGCGCGCGCCGGTTGCCTTGGGCAGGATCTTGACGAGGCCGCGGTAGGTGTTGTTGCCGTGGCCGGCCGAGATGCCCTTGGAGATGATGGTGCTGGAGGTGTTCTTGCCGATGTGGGTCATCTTCGTGCCCGTGTCGGCCTGCTGGCGGCCGTTGACGAGCGCGACGGAGTAGAACTCGCCGACGGAGTTGTCGCCCTGGAGCAGGACGCTCGGGTACTTCCACGTGATGGCGGAGCCGGTCTCCACCTGCGTCCAGGAGATCTTGGAGTTGGCCCCGGCGCACTTGCCGCGCTTCGTCACGAAGTTGTAGATGCCGCCCTTGCCGTCGGCGTCGCCGGGGTACCAGTTCTGGATGGTCGCGTACTTGATCTCCGCGTCGTCCATCGTGATGAGCTCGACCACGGCCGCGTGCAGCTGGTTCGTATCGCGCATCGGCGCGCTGCACCCCTCCAGGTAGCTCACGTAGGAGCCTTTGTCGGCGATGATGAGCGTCCGCTCGAACTGCCCGGAGCCCTCCGCGTTGATGCGGAAGTACGTCGAGATCTCGAGGGGACAGCGCACGCCGGGCGGGATGTAGACGAACGAGCCGTCGGAGAACACGGCTGAGTTGAGCGCCGCGTAGAAGTTGTCGGAGTAGGGCACGACCGAGCCCAGGTACTTCTTCACGAGCTCCGGGTGCTCCTTCACGGCCTCGGAGACGGACGAGAAGATGATGCCCTGCTTGGCGAGCGTGTCCTTGGCGGTGGTCATCACCGACACGGAATCGAAGATGGCGTCGACGGCGACGCCCGCGAGGCGCTTCTGCTCCTCGAGCGGGATGCCGAGCTTCTCGTAGGTGCGTAGTATCTCGGCGTCGACCTGGTCGAGGCTTTCGAGCTCCAGCTTGGGCTTGGGCGCCGCGTAGTAGCTCATGGCCTGGAAGTCGATGGGCGGGTGGGAGACGTTCGCCCAGGTGGGGTTCTGCTTGTCCTCGAGCAGCTTCATGAAGTGGCGGAACGCCCGCAGGCGCCATTCGAGGAGCCACTCCGGCTCCTCCTTCTTGGCGGAGATCCAGCGGACGATGTCTTCGGAGAGTCCAGGCGGCGCCGACTCCTCCTCGACGTCGGTGACCCACCCGTACTTGTACCCCTGGGTCTCGAGCTCGCGGACGGTCTCTTTAGAGGTCATGACAGCACCGGGGGCGTTGGATTGTCGAGCTTGGACATCGACAATAGCGTAGTCTCGGCCAGTGGCGGTGTCAAGGCATGGGCGCCGCGCCACGGCGGGCGGGAGAGCTATCTGCGGGGCCGCGCAAGTGGCCTCCCCAGCACGAGACTCAGGAGTGAGCCTGCATCTACAATCTGCGTTAGATGATGCAACCCTTGGCCTTCGTCTTCGCGTTCTTCATCGGGACAGCGGTCGGCAGCTTCGTCAACGTCGTCGCGGACCGGCTCCCGGCTGGCCAGTCGCTGGTGCGGCCCGGCTCGCACTGCCCGGTGTGCGACACGCACCTGCGCGCGTTCGACCTGGTGCCGGTGCTGAGCTACGTCTGGCTGCGGGCCCGGTGCCGCTACTGTGGCGCGGCGATCCCCCGGCGCCTGCCGCTGGTGGAGGCGGGCACGGGGCTGCTCTTCGCCCTGGCGGCCGCTAGCTTCGGGCTGAGCGCCGCGTTCGCCGCCGCCGCGGTCGTCCTGGGGCTGCTGGTTGCCATCACGATCATCGACCTCGAGCACGGCCTGATCCTGGACAAGGTCGTCCTGCCGGCGTCGGTGGCCGCGCTGCTCATGGCGCCGCTGTGGCCGCTCGTGGGGGTCGAGCGGGAGTTCTTCCCTGGGTTCTTGGACTGGCCTGGCCCCGTCGAATCGCTCGCAAGCTCGTTGGCGGGAGGAGTGGCGGGGTTCGTGTTCTTCCTGGCCATCGTGTTCTTGCGTCCTGGGGGGATGGGGGGCGGCGACGTCAAGCTCGGCGGGCTGCTGGGGCTGCTGCTCGGGCTTGCGGGCGTCGTCATCGCGGTCTGGGTCGCCGTGGTCGCCGGGGGGGTGGTGGCCGCGGCGCTGCTGGTGCTCGGGAAGCGGGGGCGTAAGTCAGAGATGCCCTTCGGCCCGTTCCTCGCGGGCGGGGCGGCGGTGGCGCTGCTGGCCGGCTCGCAGGTCCAGTCATGGTATCTCGGAGCATGACGAGCGGTTGGCAACGGGCGGCGGCTTGAGGATAATGGCCCCGGACGTGATAGACGGGCGCAGCGTCTGGGGGAGACTGGTCGTGGTCTGATGGCGGACAAGTACCAACGCGATATCTACCTGTTCCTGTCCCTGTACCGGTTCTTCGCGTACGGGCTCGCGGTCATCCTCTTCCAGCGCGTCCCCGGGTTCGATATCTCCGACGTCGGTGAGCCGGACAACCTCGTTCTCGCCGCCATCGGCGTCTACACGCTGCTCAAGGTCTTGGGGCCGCTGCGGTGGTGGCGAGCAGACCCGTCGACGTACGTCGTGCTCGGCGGCGACGCCGTCGTGGCCGCCGCTATCCTGCTGATGACGGGCGCGCTGAACAGCCCGTACCTCCTCTACTCCTTCGCGCCGGTCATCGCGGCGGCGATGCTGTTCCAGGAGCGGCTCGCGCTCGCGGTTGCGAGCCTGCTGTCGGCCAGCGTCGTTCTCGCGCACCTCAGCCCCGCGTGGCTCGATACGGACTACTCGTGGGTGCTGGACGGCAACTTCCTGCTGTGGATGGTGCTCTACGTCAGCGCCACCTACCTGATCAGCACGGCGGTGTACCGGAGCAACCTGAACATCCGCCGGTATATCGAGACCGAGGCGACGATGACGGAGCGGCGGCGCATCCGGCGCGAGATCCACGACGGTCTCGCGCAGATGCTCACGAGCCTGACGATGAAGTCGGAGCTCGTCGGGAAGTTCATCGAGCGCCAGCGGATCCCCGAGGCCCTCAAGATCAGCAACGAGCTGCACGCGCTGTCTCAGGACCTGTACCAGGAGGTCCGCGACAGTCTCGATGAGCTCAGCGTGGAGCCGTTCCCCTTCATCCCCGTGCTCAGGGAGTACGTCCAGGACTTCGAGGGCCGCAGCGGCATCGAGATGCGGTTCCAGCCGCCATCCGGCCCGCTCGGGCTGCCGCCGTCCGTCGAGCTCCAGCTCCTGCGCATCGCCCAAGAGGCGCTGACGAACGTCCAGCGCCACTCCCATGCTTCCATGGCCTGGGTTAGACTGCTGAGCACGGCCCGGTCGGTGGAGCTGAGCGTGCAGGACAACGGCGAGGGCTTCGGAGCCTCCTCGAACGGGGAAGGCGCGGACGGAGCGGAGGAGCACGGGCGCCACGGGATCGACGGCATGCGGGAGCGGGCGGAGTCGCTCGGGGCGACGCTGAGCATCACGAGCGAGAAGGGGCAGGGGACCCTGCTCCACCTCGTGCTCCCCCGCAACAAGGTGGAGATCTGATATGGACGTGGACAAGATCACGGTGCTGCTGGTGGACGACCACGCGTGGGTGCGCGGCAGCGTGGCCCAGGCGCTGTCCCTGTTTGACGACATCGAGGTCATTGGCCAGGCCGCCAACGGCGAGGAGGGCGTCAAGAAGGCCAAGGAGCTGAGCCCGGACGTCGTCGTGATGGACCTCGATATGCCCGTGCTGGGCGGCGTGGAGGCGACCCGCCAGATCCGCGCGGCGGTCCCGAGCACGCAGGTGCTGGTGCTGACCGTCTCGGAGAGCGAGAGCGACCTGTTCGCGGCCATGGCGGCGGGGGCGAAGGGCTACCTGCTCAAGAACGCCGGCGCGGACGACCTCCACACGGCGGTGATGCACATCTCCCAGGGGGGCGTGCTGGTCTCGCCCATCATGGCGACGACGATGCTCACGCAGTTCACGGAGGTGGAGACCAAGGCGCCCAAGATCGAGACCGGGCTCTCCGCCCGCGAGGAGGAGGTCCTCCAGTCGGTCGCCCAAGGCGCCAGCAACAAGGAAGTGGGCGCCGAGCTGTTCATCACCGAGAACACCGTCAAGACGCACCTCCGCAACATCATGGAGAAGCTGCACGTCGCCAACCGCTCGCAGGCCACCGCGTACGCCGTGCGCGCGGGCCTCTACCGCGAGCCGGACCGGCCAACCGCCTCCTAGCGTCCCTCGTCCCTGGAGCGCGCTTGCCCGTTGGTGCGGGCCCATTTTGCTCGTCGTTGTGCCGAATCACCCGAACGGGCGATTACCCTCATGCGGAACCCTTGCCAAACTGTGGGGGTGGGATCGGGAGGAATCTCTCTCGAGGAAGGTGTGTGATGACGAATATGTGGCGCAGGAACAAAGAGAAGGGCTTCACGCTGATCGAGCTGTTGATCGTGGTGGCGATCCTGGGGATCCTGGCCGCCGTGATCATCCCGAACGTCGGCCGGTTCCTCGGCCGGGGTCAGGACGAGGCGCGGCGCGCGGAGTTCCACGACCTCTCGGTGGCCATCACCGCGCTGATGGTGGAGAACAACCTGGCGTCCATCCCCACCCCGGCCACGGCCAACACCGCCCCCTGCACGACGGGCACGCAGGACATGGACGCGTATCCGGACTCGGCCTCCGTCCCGGCGAGCCCGGAGAAGCTGAACGACCCGAACGGGAACGCCTACACGGACGGCATCGACCCGTTGGGCGACAAGGACGGGTACCTCCTGTTCGGGCACGACATCATCGGTGACAACGCCCAGGGCGCGTCGGCGTTGGTGAACTACATCAACTTCAACAACACGACGCACTGCTACACGATCGACGCGAACGGGACCGTGCACCAGTACATCTTGGACGGCACCGAGCAGGTCGACTAGCCCGCGCTCAGCTGCCCGTAGAAGAAGAGGGCTCCCCGCCGGGGAGCCCTCTTCTCGTCGGCTCAAGCCCGCCTACGTGGCCGGAGGCGGGAGCAGCTTGAGGGTCTGCGTGATGTCCGTGGACGTGCGTGGGTATTCGACGCTCTCGAAGCGGCCGGTCGCCCGCAGCGCCTCCACGAAGTCGATCGCGATGTCGATGGAATCGGCGCTGGCGGCGAAGCTGACCTCGTCCGGGTTGACGGTCAGCGTGGAGATCGTGATGCCGTCGATCACCGTGCTCTCGATGAGATCTCGTATCTCGGCGACGTGGCCCCACGGGGCGGTGAGGTCCTGGAGCTCGGCGATGCTGCCTTCCATCTGGCTCAGCTGGCCGAGCTCGACGCGGCGGGCGCTGACCGCCTGCTCGATGGGGGCGAGCGCGTTCTCCAACACCCGCGTCTCGGCCTGACTGCCCGTCAGCTGGCCGTACAGGACGCCGAGCAAGGCGAGCGCGAATAGCGCCATGCCGCCGCCGGCCCCCGTCGCGGGCGTCAAGCGCAAGAAGGACTGCCGCGGGGGCATGAGGTTGATGTAGAGAGGGACGACGCCGCCGTCGACCCCTGCCGTCGGCGCACGGCCGCGGAGCGCCAGACCCAGGTTGACCGCATACTCCCAGACCGGCAGGCTGGGCGGGTACTCCAGATCAGGGAGGAACTCCTCGTAGTCGTAGTCCACCTGGGCCCGGACCGACTCGAGGAGCACCGGGTCCGCCGCCTCCGGACCCACGATGAAAAGCGGCGTGTCCGGCGGCAGGTCGTCGTCGTGGTGCGTGTCGTGGAACCTCGCGGTCTGCCTCAGCGCCTGCGCCACGTGGTCGGCTCGCTCCTCGCTGGACGCCGAGGGAGGGATAGGTTGGGCGCGCATCACCTGCGGGATGCCCTCGGCGACCAGGACGATATCCACGGAGGTCCGCTCGACGTGGGCGATGAGGGCGGCGGGCTTGCCAACGGCGCGCGCCAAGGCCATGCCCTTCGTCTCCAGGCTGCTCGGCGTCAGGTCCGCGCCGCGCAGCAGCTCCACCTGGTGCTCCACGATGTCCGTCGGCGCCCCGAGCACGAGGACCCGGTGCATCTCGTCCTTCGGCTCGAGCAGCTGCCATCGCAGCCTCATCTCTTCGCTCGCGACCGCGTCGCGGACGGCCTGCGAGACGTTCGGCGTGCCGCCGCCGGTGGCCGGGGGGATGGTGAGGAGCCGGGCGATGGAGTAGAGACCACTGATGCTGGCAACGACGGTCCCCTTCTTCATCCCGCTGGAACGGACGAGGCCGCGGACCACCGAGGTGACGTCGCTATCGGTCGGGAGGCCGGGTACCGGCGCTGGCCCGGGCTCCTCGGTCTCGGAGCGCTCATCGGCACGAGCCGGCGTGGGCGTGGTGGGGTACAGGCGCGCGGTCGCCCATCGCTCCACGCGCTGACCATCGGTCTGGAGGAGGCGGACGGAATCCGCGTCGAGGTCGACGGTCGTGACGAGGCCGGCCATCGCGGCTACGCTCCTTCCTCAGGGAGCATGTACAGCTCGAACTCAAGGTCGGCTGTACCTCTGCCGGACAGGGAGAAGGAGACGCTGGTGAGGATGAGTGTCCCGTACGGGCCCTCGCCCTGGTCGAGCCGTTGGATGAAGGCCCAGAGGTCTTCGGAGTCGCCCAGCACGCCCATGGTGAACGTCATCACCCGGTATTCCGTCGCGCCGACGACCCGCCGGGGCACGTCGGACTTCAGCGCGATCGTCGTGTTGGAGACGTCGAGATCGGCATCGACGATGAGCGACCGCATCGCACGGAAGACATCCGTCTCCTGGAGGCCCGGAGGCGGGAACGCTGCCTGCACGGTCTCGAACTCCTCCGCGATCTCGCCGGCCCGGCTCGCGGCGCCGGTGCTGATGCCGCTCAGGCGCTCGATGGTCTCCCGAGCCTCGGCCTGCGCTGCCCGCTCGGCCCCGGCGCCCAAGACGAGGATGGCGGCGGCCGAGAGCAACACGACGGCGTAGAGCGTGGCGCCGATCGCCCAGTACTGGTGCACGGCGACCCACTCACGGGCGGTCTGCGCGTCGAAAGCGATGCGCAGGTTGGGGAGACGGAGGTTGAGAGAGCGGGCCTGTCGGGCGTTCATGGCATCGCGTCGGCGGCCACGCACCAGCGTGGCCGCCGGCCTATCAGGATACACGCCACCGCTCAGGACGTCGCCCTGATAGGGGTGCGGAACACCTGGCCGCGGTTCGTGCGCGCCTGGCTCGGACGCGCGGGAGCGTGGCCGTGACCACATCCGTGCGGTCACGGCGGAGCGTGCTGAGTTCTATTGGTCCTCGACGTTCCAGGAATTCAATGTCACGCCGGTCGCGTCTATCAAGGCGTTTCCCTGAGCGATAGCGGAACCGCCATCAGACTTTATGTCGTATGCGGGGACATGCACCGTGCCCGTGGTCCAGCTAAAAACGGCGCCTCCGAAGTCGGCATCGGTAAGACCGATCGACTTAAATGCGTCCTTTGCTTCCATGTCGGTAAACAAGAGTATCTCGTTGTAAAAGTTGCCCGAGCTACTCTGCGATGTCTTGGCCGTGAAGGTGAAGCTCCTCGTCTCGCCTGGGTCCAAGTCTATCTCATCAGAATTACCCGACCCGGTGCAGTTGTTGTCGGCCGCGCAATCCCATATCAGCCGCCACCGGTCCACGCCGTTGACGGTCTCCAGGAAGATCGACGACGGATGCGCGACGATCTCCCCGGTGGGCATCTGGCAGTCTGGGTCCGTGGTGCCGCCGGCGGGTGGCGCGGGGTCAGGGGCGGGGGGGCCGCAGTAGGTGAACCCGGGTGGGAGGTAATCTGTAAGCCTTTCGACGTCCACGCCATCATCGCCTGTGTTCTCGATGTCTACGGTGTAGGTGACGATGATGTCGGTGTTGGGCGGGATGAATTCGGGGTCCGAAGTCTTGGTTACCGCCAGCGACTCAAACTCTTCGCAACTGGAGTCGGTGGGGGTCCCCACGGTGATGGGAGCCTCTCTCCCGCTCATCGTTTTCCACGGCATCAGGACGACCCAGTTGCAGTGGACTTTGTTATCATCCAGCTTGCCACGGTACTGGAAGGTGAGCACCTTCACCTGCGACTCGGCGAAATCTCTAGTCGGAGAGGTGAAACTCCCCGTGGCTGGCCACCGAAGGATCGGCTCGTCGGCTGAGGAGTCGTCACAATCCGGGTCCGCGATGGCCACACCGTCCAAGAAGCTGCTGCCGGTGACATAGAAGGATTGGGAGTCCGCGCATTTGTCAAAATCCTTGGGCATGATGTCGTATACGGCGTCCAGGCCCTGGGAAGTGTCGGTGCTCGCCTGCGTCAGGTTTATGCTGTAGGTGTAGGTCTGGAACGCTTCGCTGGGGACCGAATTGGGGGACACCGTCTTTGTCGGCCGGATAACATCATCGGTGGCGAGGGTGACGCCGCCTTCCTGTGGCTTCGCCACCAGTTTGATCGTGACGTCAGGCGTTATTCCGTTCAGCGTGATCTGGAAATGGGCTTCCTGACCTGCGACTGTGAGATCGGCGGTGACGGTGCCGTACTGGAGTTGCCAAAGGGCGTATTCGGCGCCGCCATCCCTGGCGTACTGCTCCATGAGGGTATCGGTGATGACTTGCTTCGACTTCAGGACCGTGCCGGCCAAACTCAGAAGCGGCCCGATCAGCAAGGAGCCGACCGCCAGCAGGACCAACACCAGGATGAGGACGTAACCTTTCTCCCGACTGCTCATGGGAGCGCTCCGTCTGCCCGGGCGGTGACGAAGTAGGTCAGGGTCTGGGCCTGTCCGCCGAGCGACGACTTGATGAGTACCGTAATAAAGTCTCCACTGCGCGAGAATCGCACGTCGGCAACATGCCTGCCCACGATGCTGACCGTGCCATCGACCGCGCAGTCGCTCGCACCGTCGGAGTTGCGCTTGAGGAGGGTGGTACCCGGTTCGATGTAGTATCTGGCGCAGTGCGGCTCCCCCAGTGTTGCCGCCCAGCTGGTCTGGTCGTTCCAACTGACACGCATGCTTGGTGCTGTGCTCCCGTCCCCCGCCAGGTCCGTGGTCATTGCCTGGGACAGGTCCCTGCTGAAGTAGCTGGAGGCCACGTCTATGTCTTGGTGGACGACGAGGCTACTCTGTATATCCGCCGAGCCACGGCTCATCTGAAATATGGCGGAGACGATGGCAGGGGCGATCAGCCCTGCGATGGCCACTGCCACCAACATTTCGATGAGGGTAAAGCCCCGTTGCCCGCGCATGCTCACCGCCGCATCTTGAGGTCTGAGACCGCGACCAGCGGCTGGGGGCCGCGGGAGATCCTGACGGTGGTCTTCTGCAAGTTATTCGGCGCCGGGTTGCAGGGCTCCGGCGTACAATAAGGCGCGGTGTCTATGGTCATGGCGTACTGAAAAGGGAGCGTTACGTAAACAGGGTATGAGTCCAGGTACGGCTGATCCCGGATATATTCGAGCTGCGCCCGGACCAGGTTTTGCCCTATAACCTGTTCCTGGTTGATACCTTGGGCCCGGTGCGCCGATTGCAACGCCAATATGAAGCCCACCCCGATGAAGCCGAAGAGCCCGAGGGCCACGGTCATCTCGATGAGCGTGAAGCCCCGCTGGGCCTCCCTCGCGATCGTCCTTAGCCTCGACTGCATCGCAACGCCTATCCTGACTTCCTAACACCGATCGCAGACGGCACGAAGCAGTCTGCGATGCGGCGCACACCCACAGCTTCCCATGATCAATGATAAGACAGGCTGGACGTGCGCACATCGCCCGAACGGATGATGCTGCGCATGAGTCCCCTGCCGGCCGCTAGAAGTTGCCCGTGAGGCTGTACATGGGCATGATGACGGAAAGGGCGACGAAGCCGACCATGCCCGCGAGGATGATGGTCGAGACGGGCGTGATCATGGCGACGAGCGCCGCGGTGCGCTGCTCGGCCTGCTCCTCGAAGAAGTCGGCCACGACGCGCATCGTCGAATCCAGCGTATTGCTCTCCTCGCCGACGCGGACCATCTGGAGCATGAGCGGCGGGAAGAGCGGGTTGGCCGCCATGGGGTAGGCGAGGCCTTGCCCCAGGAAGAGCCGCCGCTTCACCTGCTCGAGCGCCTCCCTGAAGACCGAGTTGGTGGTCGTCTGCGGCATCAGCTCCATGACCTCCTGGAGCGATAGCCCCGCGCTGAGCATCAGCGACATCGTGCGGCCGAGCCGGGCGATCTCGCCCATCAGCACCGGGGCGCCCGTGAGCGGGATGCGCATGATGATGCGATCCTTCGCCTTCTGACCGCCATCGGTCCTGAGGTACGCGATGATCGCGACGGTGAGCAGCCCGGCGCCGCCGAAGATATAGAGCGCGTAATTGATGAAACCGTCCGATATGGCCATCATGATCCGGGTCGGCGCCGGCAGCTCGGCATCGAAGGCGGTGAACAGGTCGGAGAGCGGCGGCAGGACCACGACGAGCAGGATGATCACGACGATGATGCCGACGACCATGATGATGGTGGGATAGGTCATCGCGCCGGAGACCTTCTTGGCGAATGCGGCCTGCTTCTCCATGTGCTCGGCCAGGTCGCGCAGGACATCCTCGAGCCTGCCCGTGCGCTCGCCCACGTCGATGCTGCGGCGGTAGACCTCGTTGAACGCCTGCGGGTGCTTCGAGAGCGCGTGGGCCATGGTCGTGCCCATGCTGAGGTCGCTCGTGATGTGGGTGAGGATGCGGCGCAGCGGAGCGGCGTTCTCCCGCTGCTGTGCCAGGAGCTGGAGGGCGGGAAGCAGGCTCACGCCGGCCGTGAGGAGCGTCGCCAGCTGGCGCGAGAAGGCGACGATCTGCACCGGCTTGACGCCGAACATGCTGGGGATCGCGCCCTCCAGGCTGAAGGTGGACGCGATCGGCTTGAGGGCGATCTCGGTGAGGCCACGGTCGGCGAGCACGTTCTGGGCCGCGATCTCGCTCGTGGCGCTGACGGACCCTTTGGTCCGGCGCCCGCGCTCGTTGACCGCCTCGTAGTGATAGCTGACGCGCTTGGCGGGAGAAGTGCGCTCCGCGACTTGTGTCATTTGAGCGTCCTTAGCTGATCGTGAAGACGTTGCGGATGACTTCGTACGGCGTCGTCTCGCCGTCGTTGACCTTGAGCATCCCGTCGCGCCAGAGCGAGATGGTGCCGTCTGCGGCGGCCTGGGCCCTGATGTCGTCGGCGCTAGCTCCCGTGAGGATCAGCCTGCGGATGGCCTCCGTTATGTTCATGACCTCGAAGATGCCCGTGCGCCCCAGATAGCCCGTTTGGGCGCAGTAGTTGCAGCCGGAGCCGTAGAGGAACTCGGTCCGCTCCTCGTTCATCTCCTTCTCGTAGGCCAGGCGCTCCTCCGAGAGCACGGGGGCCATCGCGGCGCAGTTGGGGCAGATCTGGCGCACCATCCGCTGGGCGATGACGCCGCCGACGGCGGATGCGATCAGGAACGGCTCCACGCCCAAGTCGATGAGCCGGAAGATGACGCCGGCGGCGTCGTTGGCGTGGACGGAGGAGAGGACCAAGTGGCCCGTGAGGGCTGCCTGGACCGCGGTGGATGCGGTCTCCTGGTCGCGGATCTCACCGACCAGGATCACATCGGGGTCGAGCCGCATCGCTGCCCGCAGGCCGGAGGCGAACGTCATCCCAGCCTGGACGTTGACCTGCATCTGATTGATCTTGCCGAACCGGTACTCCACCGGGTCCTCGATGGTGAGGATGTTGCGCGCGGTGGTGTCCAGCTGGTTGAGCGAGGCATACAGGGTCGTCGTCTTGCCGGAGCCCGTCGGTCCGCTGACGAGCACCATGCCGAAGGGCAGCTTCATCAGCTGCTGGTACGCCTCCAGCGCCTCGGGCCGGAAACCGAGCTCCGGCAGCGTGCGGAACGCGAACGTCTTGTCCAGCAGCCGCAGCACGGCCATCTCGCCGTTGACGGAGGGTGCCGTGGCGACCCGCACGTCCAGCTCGCGGTTGGCGTCGCGCACCGATATCTGGCCGTCCTGGGGGCGGCGTGTCTCGGCGATGTTCATCCCCGCGATGATCTTGATGCGGGAGATGAGCGCCGAGTGGACGGCGATGGGCAGGGGCATGACGTCGTGCAGGATGCCGTCGATCCGGAACCGGACGCGGACCTCGTTCTCCTGTGGCTCGATGTGGATGTCCGAGGCGCGGTCACGAGCGGCCTGCCTGATGAGCAGGTCGATGGCGCGGACGACCGGCGCCTCGGCGATGGCTTCGGCGGTCGCCTCGTCGCCTCCCTTGGCGGACGGTCCGGCGGCCACGGCTTGGACGCGCCGGAGCTCCGAGGCGATGTCGCCTCCGATCCGGTAGTGGCGGTCGATCGCCTCGTCGATGTCCCGGTGCATGGACAAGGCGGCTTCCACGGGCTTGCGGAGGATCGCGCTGATCTCGTCGACCTGCTGCAGGTCGCTGGGGTCAGACATGGCGAGGTGGACGGTCCCATCGCGCACGCGGATCGGGACCACCCCGAACTTGCGGCAGATCCACTCGGGCACCGTCTGGATCGCCTCTTCCTCGATCTCCTGCCGCTTCAGGTTGACGAAGGGGACACCCATGAACAGGCCCGCGGCAACGACCAGCTGCTCGGGGTCGACCATCCGCTCGTCGTCGATGATCTGAAGCGTCGAGCGGCCGTCCTGCCCCTCGAGCGCGACGATACGCTCGCGCTGCTCGGTCGTGAGCATCTCGCCCTCGACCAGCATGTCGAGCAGCAGCTGTACCTTGCTTTCGCCTGTCGCGACCATCGCGCCTACGCCTCCGCCTTCTCGTCCGCCCGCACGCTCTCACCGGCATCGTCGTGGTCGTGCTTCTCGCCGCCGTCGCCCGCGGCGTGTGCATCGGCCTCGGGCGCGGGGCCGAATGCGATGGCGACCGCGGCGTGGGCGTCCTGCCCCTTCGCCCCGCGCCCCATCGCCGACCGCCACCAGCCGTCCTCATCCGCCTTCGCCGGCGTGGCTTGGACGTTCGGGGGCAGGCTCTCAGTCAGGGCTTCGGGCGACATCGGCTGATGGAGCTCGACGGTGATCACGGTGCCCTTGTCCCAGCTGCCGGAGGTGCGCAGCAGGCGCATCCCAGCGATGTCGCCGAGCTCGCTGTAGAACCTCGAGATCTTGGCCACGTTCGTATACGGCTCGATGAGGAGGTCCACCATCCCGTCGTACATATC
Source organism: Chloroflexota bacterium (assembly GCA_022574265.1). GTDB lineage: Bacteria > Chloroflexota > Dehalococcoidia > Lucifugimonadales > Australimonadaceae > JADFRC01. Next base: position 19,967 of record JACZSI010000004.1, read on the forward strand.
GGGCGCCGATACCGGCGTGAAGCTCTTGGCCTTGGGCTCGCGGGACCGGGCGGGCCTGCTGCGCTTGGCCTTGGGCTCCTCGGGCTGGGGCTCCTTGACCTCCGGCTCTGCCGCGGCCTCGCCGTCCTCGGCCTCGGCGGGCGCCGCTTGGTCGACAGCCGCGGTGTCCTCGGGAGCCGGCGGCGGCGCTCCTGCTTCGGCGGCCGGCTCTGCTGCCGGCTGCTCCTCGTCCTCAGAGATAATCACGTGCTCAGCGATCACCTCGGTTCCGTCCAGCACGCCCTCCGGTGCTTCCACGTCGGCGGTACCGGCCTCACCTGCGGGGGGCATCCCGAGCGGTTCATCGGCGAGCGGCCCATCGGCTCGGACGCCGGTCCCCGTGCCGAGGGTGCCGAAGAGGGTGTTTTCGTAGTCCTCGAGCTGGCCGGCGGTGCTCTGCCACAGGTCGATGGCGTGCATCTTCCAGGTGCTCTCGACTTCCTGCGCGGTGGCGAGCACCTCGTTGACGGGGGCGAGGAGCTTGTAGAAGGCCTCCTTGGCCTCCATGGCGACGAAGTTCTGGACGTCTTCGCGACAGCGCATGAGGAATAGCTGGGCGGCCTGCTTGGCGCGCTCCTCGATGAGCTCGGCCCTTCGTTGGGCATCGTCGAGGATGGTTCCGACCTGCTGCTCGGTGATGCGCTGCGCCTCGCGGTTGGCCTGGGCGATGGTTTCCTGGGCCTGACGTTTCGCTTCGGCGAGCAGCGGCGCGGCTTCGACCTCCGCCTGCCGGCGGGCGCGGGTCTTGAGGTTGGCGGCTTCGCGCTCGGCCTCGGCGAGCAGGCGGTGGACGACGGCCATGGACGCGCTGCCGGACCCCTGGGATTGGCCCAGCAGGGCTTCGTAGCGGCCCATGAGGTCGTCGAAGGCGTGGGAAACGTCCTGGGCGCGTGCCTGGGGCCGTGGAGCCGCAGGCGCCTGTTGGGGCGCGGGCGCTTCTTCGGGCGCAGGCTCGGGCGCGGACGGGGCTTCCGCCTCGGACGCTCGCTCGGCCACGGGCTCGGACGCCTCGGGCTCAGACTGAGGAGGCGTCTTCTTGCCACCCCACCGGCTGATGGACCACCAAGGCCGCTTTTCTTGGGCCACCGATCTCTCCTGGCGACGTGGCGGCTTAGCGGATGCGCTCGACCGCGATGCGGCGGTCTGGACGCAGCCCCGAGCCACCGGAACTCCACGACCGGAACCTGGCCGTGGCCCCGTTGCGGGCACAGATGCCCACCAGAACAGCGTATCTGGAGAGGGGGGCAGCGTCAAGCGCGTCCAGCGCCCGCGATGGGGCCGCTGCGCGGTCGCCGTGGCTCACGCCGTGGGGCCCGCGATCCGTCGTTCGTTCGACCAGGCTGCTCCCTCCCCTCAGTCAGCTGTTGCTCTCTCCCATTGGGTGACCGTGCCGTCGCGGTCGACGGTGTAGGTCCACCGGCCGGCCGCGAACCGGACGTAGCTCACCGTCGCTTCAGGGAGACCGTCCGCGGCCAGATCGTGCTCGTACAGCACGTAGCCGGGCAGGTCTCCCTCGAGCATCCCCTTGCGGCTGGGAGGCGTGCTCACGTCGGGGAACCGCCGTAGGTCGCTGGTGGGCTCTCGCACCGGTTCGGGGATCGTGGTGATCCCGTTGTGTGTCATGAGCGCGAGCACGGCGGCCTGGATGTGGCGGAGCTCACCCGCGGCGAGGCTGTCCTGGCCCCGGTCCAGCGCGTTCGTGGCCACGCCCACGAGGGCGACAGTCAAGAACACGGCCAACAGCAGCAGGACTCGGCCGCGAAGCACGGTGGGCGGCTGGTTCTTCATCGCACCCCCAACGACGGTCCGGCCCAGTTTGCATCCGTGAGCGCGCGAAGACCATCATGCGATGGGGTGATTCGTGACGGCGGCGGCAGCATCTAAGGAGCGTCCGCGTATGGAGATGCCGATGCGATCTGCCAGCTCCTGGGCCGGGGCGCGCCGCCTGACGCTCGCCGGCCTGCTTGTGGCCGTGGCGGTGGCCGGAGCCGCCGCGCTCGTGTGGCCGGCGTCCGGCGCGCGACCGGGGTTGCCCTTGCCCGTGGCGGCCGGCCGCGGCGGCGCGTCGTCCGTTGACCGCGTGGACGCTCGCTTCGACGAGCGCAGGCTGTCCGGGGCGCTCGTGCTCGACGACCTCTCGCCTCTCCGGCGTCCCGCGTCCGCTCCCGCCGGCAGCTCGCGGCTGCACGACGAGACGCTGGTCGTCGGCGTCGCGCTCGGTGAGGAGGCCAAGGCGTACCCCATCACGGTCCTCCAGCGCCACGAGATCGTGAACGACGACGTGGGCGGAGTGCCGGTCCTCGTCACCTGGTGCCCGGTCTGCGGCACGGCGCTGGTCCACGACCGGCGCATCGACGGCCGGACGTATTCGTTCGGGAACTACCGCGCGCTCTACGAGAACGCGATGACCTGGTACGACCACGAGACCCTGAGTCTGTGGTCGCAGCCATCGGGCGTTGCGCTTCGGGGGCCGCTGGCGGGCGTCCGTCTCGGCATGCTGCCCGCGCGCTTGGCCACCTGGGGTGATTGGAAGAGGGAGCAGCCACACACGCTCGTGCTCGCCGAGGGGTTCGGCAGCGACAGCGAGGAGCGGACCAACCCGCTCGCCGATTCCCCCGAGGCGTTCGTCATCGGCGTGGTGGTGGCGGGCGGTGCGAAAGCGTACCCGCTCGATGTGATCGCGGGCGCCGCCGTCAACGATGAGGTGGCGGGCGTGCCGGTGCTCGTCTACGCGCGGGATCGGGGCGCGAGCGTTTATGTGTTCGATCGCCGGGTGTCGGGGGATCCGCTTACATTCGAGTGGGCAGGCGAGCAGCTGCGCGACCGCGAGACGCGGTCGCTCTGGGATGCGTCGACGGGCGAGGCGGTCGAGGGCCGGTGGAAAGGGGCCGTGCTCCGTCGGGTGCCCTACGGCACGGCCTTCGGATGGGCATGGCGAGCCTTCTACCCGGATGCCGGCGTGTACGAACCTCCGCGCGAGTCCTAGGCGAACGCGCGGCTCGCGGGGGTTGCCGAGCACCGAGGGTCGAAGCAGCGCGTGCCGCTTCAGTCCGGAGTCCTTCCTCGGCGGAAGGACGCGCCGTCAGGCCAGGTTATAGGAGCGTCAGGACGACGTTGTTGGTGACCGCGACGAACGAGGCCACCGCGTAGGGGACGAGCGCCAGGACGTAGGCGGCGCGCGCGAAGCCCTGGAGGCCGAGCCGCGTGTAGAGTCTGCTGACGCCGATGGCCACGAAGCAGAGGAAGCCGACCCCGAGGGCGTTGGCGATATAAAGCGAGTTGTAGCCGCCCTCGCTCAGCGCCCAGGCGGCCAGCGGTCCACTTTCGTAGGCGTACGTCTTGCCGCTGTGCTCCAAGAGCAGGTACGTGCTGATGAGGTCGAGGGCGGCGAGCAGGGCCACGAGCGGCACGAGCCACCCGAGACGCCAGGGCCACACGATCCACGAGAGTCGTGCGACGAACCCCTCGACGGCCCGGCCGCGCCCGATGCTCTCCGGGGACACCAGTGCTTTGGCGGGGTTGCTCATGAGTTCGTTCGCATCCGGCACCCGGAATCATTCGCATCCATACGTGTGAGTTGGAGGCTCCCTCGGGCACCGGTCCGCCGGCCCGCGCTACGCTGGGGGGTGAAGGGAGCCGGCGGTCCGGATCCTTTCCCGATCCTTCCGGGCGGTGGAGCCGAGGGAGCCTCCAACCACGACGCTACCGCAGCCCTCACCCGGCGCCATCACACGAACGGGTCATTTCCCAATCACACGAACGGGTCATGCTCGGGGCTCCGGCTGGAGTGAGAATGGTGGTGTCCACCGACAGGAGAGCAGCATGCCAACCATCGCCGAGGTCCTCCGCAGCGGGAGACCCAAGCCGCCGACAGGGCTTCCCGCCTTGCAACGGAGGCTCTTGGAGTACTTGGAGGATCATCCCGACGAGGTGTTCGGCTATGAGCATGCCGCCGAGCTAGGGGATAAGCTTGGCGACGTGAGTGGGCAGACCGTGGAGTGGCATCTGCTCAGCCTCGACACCAAGGGACTGATCGCCAAGGCGAAGCTGGGGAGGAAGCCGTACTTCGGGTCACGCTGGGCCATCAACCATCTCCTGCTAGCGGCCATCACTCTGCGCGGCATGGATGGGAAGGAGCGTGGGCCCTCGCTGTCTCCGGTGGCCGCGAGCGACTGGACCAGCTGACCCATCCGCGGACGGACTCCGGCCCTGGGGCCGGCGGGCGGGCCGGGACATCGGCGAGCCGCTCGCGCACGACGCGCGATCCGAACGTCCGATCGGCCCTTGACGAGCCACGGCCCGGCGGGGCAGTATCGACGGGGGACGATGACGGCTGACCATGCGTTGCGCGCATTGCAATTTCGATAACGTCGCCGGCGTGACCGTCTGCCAGGTGTGCGGCACGCCGCTGGAGGGCGTCGCATGCCCGCGGTGCGGGTCATTGAACCCGGCGGACTTCCACTTCTGTGGGTTCTGCGGCTACACGATGCAAGAGGCCGGATCCGCGCCGGCTACCGTGCCCGTGCCTCCCGTCCAAGCCGTCACACCACCACCATCTCAAGCGCCCGCGCCGTCCAACGGCCCACCGCCCGTCGTCCTGATCGGCTTCGGTGCCATCCTGTCGTTGGCGGCCGCGGCCTATCCCTGGTACCTCTTCGGCGACCCGACGGCGACGGGTTCGACGCTCTCGGAGGTGCTGGAGGTCGGCTGGCGGTGGTTCCCCGGGGCCCCGCTCGCGTTGATCGCCGTCTCGGCGGTGACATCCACGCTCGTGTCCATGGTGCGTGGTTGGAACACGGCCCGCCCTGCCGTGGCGGTCGGCTCGGGGCTGGTCACGCTGCTCGCCGCGACGTGGCTGGGGGAGGGCTTGACGCGGACTGAGCTTGGCACCACCGACGCGGGGCTGCCCGCCACCGGCGCGGTCTTGGCCACGATCGGGGCCATCGTCGTCATCAGCGTGGGGCTGTGGAGCTTCCAGCGGTCGCGGACGCCCTAGGCGCCAAGGATGGAGACGAGGACCTCGCGCTGCCGCGGGCCCGGCCGGGACGCGCGCGTTAGCGGTCCCGCTGCACGCAGTACGCGGCGATCGCCTCCAGCGTCCGCTGCCGGCCCGCGGGCAACCCCAGCGCTCCGGCGAGCGCGACGGCCTCCGACGCGCATGCCTCGGCGGTGCGCGTCACGTATCCTCGCGCGCCGAGCCGGTCGAGCAGGAGCAGGATGCGCTTCACGTTCGGGCCGCTGACTTCGTCGTCCCGGTGCGCCTCTTGGAGCCAGGCGCGGTCCTCCTCGCTGCCCGCCTCGAGCAGGTACACCAGGGGCAGCGACTTCTTCTTCCGTTGGATGTCCGTCAGCGGCTTGAGCGTCTTTGCCCGGTCTCCCCACACGCCGAGGTAGTCGTCGCGCACCTGGAAAGCGACGCCGATGCGGCGGCCGCAGGCGCCGAAGGCGTGGGCTTGGCCGGGGTCTTCGTTGGCCACGAGCGCGCCGAGGAACATGGCGCTCTCGAACAGCGCGCCCGTCTTGCGGCCGATCATGTCCAGGTATTCCGCGACCGTGACCCGCTCCCGTTGCTCGAACGCCATGTCGAGGTACTGGCCCTCGATCATCTCGAGGTAGCGCTGGTTGAGCTCGGCGGACGCCCGCATCACCGCCGCGGGTGGCAAGCCCGACGACTCGAGCTTGGCCAGCGTGCGGTCGGCGATGACGCGCATCGCGTTGCCGCCGGAGAGCGCGGCCGGCACGCCCCAGACGCTCCAGAGCGTCTCCCGGCCGCGGCGCGTGACGTCGCGGTCCTGGATGTCGTCGTGGACGAGCGAGAAGTTGTGGACGAGCTCGAGCGCGGCCGCCGCGGGGAGCGCCCGCCGCCAATCCCCCCCGGCCAGCTCGCACGCCGTGAGGCAGAGGAGGGGCCGCAGGGCCTTGCCGCCCTCCGAGGGCGTCGGTGAGCCCTCGGCGTCCTCCCAGCCCATGTGGTAGCGCAGCAGGCGGTTGATGTCCGGCGCGGAGTCGGCGAGGGCATCGCGCAGCCAGGCCCCGACGTCCGGGAGGTAGTGGGCCTGGAGCGATGCGACCTGCTGCTCGGGGGTGCCCGTCACGGTGGTCGTACCGGTCAGGCGCCCGCGCCGAGCGCTTCGAGGACCTCGGCGGTGTGCAGGACGCCCAGGCGGAAGTAGTCGATGCGTATGTTCTCGTTGGGCGCGTGGATGTGGTTCCCTGGATAGTCGATGCCGCAGGAGGCCACGGGCACGCCCAATAGGTTCTGCACGGGGTGCTGCGGCCCGGTCCCCGGCATGTTGGGCTGCAGGTACGGCTCGGCGCCATAGACCGTGCGGGCCGTGTCGGCGACGAGCTTGACGAACGGGTCGTCTATCGGCGTGCGCGCGGGGTGCTCCGCGCTGTGCACCTTCACCTCGATGTCGCTGAAGCCGTGCTCGTCCAGGTGACGGCGCAGCGAGGCGAGCACGTCGTCCGGGTCCTGGTCCGGCACCAGGCGGAAGTCGATCTTGGCGCTGGCCGTGGCGGGGAGGATGGTCTTGGCGCCCGCTCCGGTGTACCCGGAGCCGAAGCCGGCGATGTTGCACGTCGGGTCCA
>JACZSI010000087.1 GCA_022574265.1 Chloroflexota bacterium
GGCCACCTGGTGTCGATGATGAAGGCCAGCGGGACGACGGGCCATCTGCGGCTCGCGAGCGTGCCGCTGCTGCCGGGGACCCGTGAGCTCGTCGAGCGCGGCTTCGTTCCGGGCGGCACGCGGCGGAACCTCGAAAGCCTCGCGTCGTCGGTCGTCTGGCACGCCGGTCTCACCGAGGACGACCGCCTGATCCTATGCGATGCGCAGACCTCCGGCGGGCTGCTGATCTCCATGGCAGCCGACCGCGTGCCCGCGCTGCTCAAGGAGCTGAGCGCGCGCGACACGCTGGGCGCCGTCGTCGGCGAGGTGACGGACGGTGGTCCTGGAGGCATCGCGCTCGAGGCCGCGCCCTAGCCCCGACGTCAAGGAGGCAGGTTGGACATCCCACGCCATCTCAGAGACGCTATGGTCGCGCATGCGATCGAGGAGGATCCGAACGAGTGCTGTGGTCTGCTTGCCGGCAAGGAAGGCGCGCTCACCGGCCACTACCGCATGCGCAACGCCGAGCAGAGCCCCTACCGCTATAGCATGGACGGCAAGGAGCTACTGCTGACGCTCCGCGAGATCGAGGACGGCGGCGCGGAGCTCCAGGTCATCTACCACTCCCACACCCACAGCCCGGCGTACCCGTCGGCCACCGACGTCCGCCTCGCGACCTGGCCGGACGCCTCCTACCTGCTGGTCTCGCTGGAGAACAGGGACGACCCGGACATCCGCGTCTTCCGCATCGTGGACGGCGAGGTCACCGAAGAACCCGTCGCCATCGTCTAGCTTTCCCGCGCACCACGGCCTGCTCCTCTCCATCGCGCCCTGACATCCAGCCCACCGCTCCGTTGTACGTAGCGATACCGGCGGCGCGGCCGGCACCGAACCCGGACCCAAGGACGACGAGGAGGAGTGATGAGGTTCCGCAAGCAGCTCATAGCGTTCCTGTCCGTACTGGTGCTGGGTGGAGCGACCCTCGGGGCGACGCTCGCAGCGCCGTCCTCCCAGTCCACCGAGGGCGATGGCTCGGAGGCCCCCGCCACGGCGCCGGACCCCAAGGCCTACCTCGGCGTCGCCATGCAGCCGCTGACCGAGAGCGTCCGCGAGCGGCTCGAGCTGCCTGCGGACATGACCGGCGTGGTCATCGTCATCGCGCACGGCCCGGCGGCCGAGGCCGGCCTCGAGCGCGGCGACGTCATCCTGAGCGCAGGCGGCGTTGACATCGCGAGCCCGGAGGACCTGAAGGAGGTCGTGCTGAGCAAGAGCCCCGGCGACATCCTGTCGGTCGAGTACTACCGGGACGGCGCGAGCGCCAGCGTCTCCGTAACGCTGGGCGAGCGACCGCGCTGGGGCGGCGGCTATACCAACCGCGTCCAGAACCCCTTCAAGCGCTTCCTGAACATCTTCCCGAAGGCGGTGGACGGCTCGTTCCGAGTCCTCGGCGACGACGGCGAGGTCCAGGTCTACGAGATGGCGCAGGGCTCGATCACGGAGGTCGGCGCGGCGTCGCTGACCATCGAGAAGGCGACCGGCGAGACGGCGACGTTCGACATCGGCGAGGACACAATCATCGTGCTGAACGGCCAGACGGCCGAGCTCTCCGACCTGGAGGAGGGCACCCGCGCGGTGGTGCTCTCGGTGGACGGTGAGGTGAAGTCCGTCGTGGTGGGCTCGCCGCAGCGCCATCGCCGAGGCTTCGGTGGCTTCGGTTTCGGGGCTTCGGCGGCTTCGGCGGGTTCGGTGCGGACATCGAGCGGCTCGAGGAGCGCTTCGGTCAGCTCCGCGAGCGCATGAACCGCTGGCACCCGCGCATGGAGCAGCCGGCGTCCGACCCGGCGTCCGCGCCGCCCGCCGACGCGACCGCCGCATAGCACCGGCAACCCGGTGCGCCGATCCGAAGAGGGCCCCGTGGAAACGGGGCTCTCTTCACGCCCCGGCTCTCTCGCCTCACGGGGGGCGGCGGCGAAGCGTCCTCAGGTGCTCGATGAACCCGGCCGTCCCCATCTCGCGCTCCAGGACGTGCTGGAGGGAGAAGCCCAAGATGCCTTCGAGCTCGGCGTCGAGCTCGGGGGCGAGGTGCAGCCGCGTGGCCTCGGCGAAGTCGCTCCGGGCGAAGTGGCGCAGCACCTTGAGTGCGTCCACGGAGAGCGGCAGCACGCGGCCCGCCGCGACGACGCACCGGTCGTCGACGGTCCCGCCGAGCGCGGGCGCGTAGCGGTGGTGGCCGGCTTCGAGCTCCTTGCCGCAGACGAGGCAGCGCTGGAGCTCGGGCATATACCCCGAATCGTCCAGCAGCCGCAGCTCCACGTAGCGCAGCACGCTCTCCGGCGCCACCTCGCCGTCGAGCGCCCGGAGCGCCGCGAGCAGCAGTCCGTAGGCGGCCGGGTGCGGCGCGGCTTCAGGCAGCAAGCCGTCGACCAGCTCGCACAGGTAGAGCGCGGCGGCGAGGCGGTCGAGGTCGCCCTTGAGCGACGCGAAGCTCTCGGCCGACTCGGCGCCGGTCACGACGTCGAACCGGTGCCCGAGGGCTAGCGTCAGGTTCACGCGGTTGAGGACGTCGAGGTGCCCACCGAGCCTGCTCTTGATGCGCCGGGCGCCGCGTACCGTCACCTTGAGCTTCCCGAGCGAGGGCGTGAGCACGACGACGAGGCGGTCGGCTTCGAGGACCGGGAAGGCGCGCAGCACGACGCCCTCGGTCTTGTAGCTGCGCGGTCGCTGGCCGGGACCCGGACGTGGCGCGTCCCGCAGCGGAGGTCTGCCTGCGGTCTGTTCCACGCCTACGTGCCGCCGTGGACGTCCAGGAACGCGCCGTTCACGAAGCTGCCGGCCTCCGAGGCCAGGTAGATGGCAGCCGCGGCGATGTCCTCCGGCTCGCCGAAGCGGCCCACCTCGATCTCGGCGAAGCTTCGCGCCCGGCGCTCGGGCGTCTCGTTCGCCACGCGGCGCGGCGTGAGCACGTGGCCCGCGTTGATGCAGTTGACGCGGACATCCGGCGCCCACTCCTTGGCCATGCTGCGCGTGAGGTGCATGACCGCGGCCTTCGTCATGCCGTACACGCTCATCCCCGCCTCCGGCAGCCGGTACTCGCGCGCGCCGATCGACGACATGTTGATGATGACGCCGCCGCCGCGCTCGCGCATGTGCGGCACCACCGCCTTGGCGCACAGGAACGCGCTCGTCACGTTGACGTTGAAGGCCTCCATGAAGTCGGCCACGTCGAGGTCCAGCAGCACATCCCGCTTGAACGTCGGCCCCTGCGAGCCCCCCACGACGTTGACGAGGATGTCGATCCGGCCGAAGCGCTCCAGCGTCGCCTGAACGACGCGCTCGACGGCGGCGGGGTCGGTCACGTCCGCGGAGACGCCGAGGGCTTCGTGGCCCTTCGCGTCGAGCTCGGCGAGCACCGCGTCGATCTTCTCCTGGCGGCGCGCCGCGATCGTCACCTTCGCGCCGACGTCGGCGAAGCCATGCGCGATGCCGCGCCCGATGCCGTCGCTGCCGCCGGTCACGATGGCGACCTTGCCCTCGAGCGAGAACCTCTGGAGCGAGAACCCTGGGACGGGCGCGGTCATCTAGAACCAGCCCTGCTCGCGGATCAGGCCGCGCAGGTAGGCGACCTGTCCGACGTGCTGGATGTTGTCGAACAGGTTGATCGCGAGTCTGCTCGCGATCGGCGCCGGAGGCTGGCCCGGCCGCGTCGGCACCTCCCGCTCGAGGTCCTCGTCGCTCAGGCCGCGCACCGCATCGTAGACCTTCTCCGTCGCCGCCTCGAAGAAGCCGACGAGGGTCTCCGGACTCTTCGGATCGAACGTGTGGACGTCGTCGGGCACGAACCGCTTCACCTCGCCCTCCATGCCGAAGCGGGCGGCCCAGCCGCCGGTCTCCCACACGCTGTCGGTGCCGGTGATGCCGGCCGCGATCGAGGCGCGGCCCCGGCTGAGGTGCCAGACCAGCCAGCCGATCGGGTTGCTCCCCGCGCCCGCCGGCTGCGACCGGATCTCGTCGAGCGTCAAGCCATCGAGGGCCTTGCGGAGCGTGCCGTCGGCGCGGCCCATCGCGTCGAGATAGAGCCCTGCTGCGTTCATCCGCTTCCCTCCACCAGTTTGTTCCCGTCCCTGTGTCATCCTGAGCCGACCGGGCTACGCCGGTCCGTCACCCTGAGCGAAGCGAAGGGTCTCGTCCCCGGCCCCTCGATATTCAAGCCGCGCTTGGCTGCGAGATTCTTCGCTTGCCAGCTCAGAATGACAGGACGTGACCGGGTCATCGGGCCTGCTGCCAGCCGAAGCCGGCGTGGTAGCCGCGCAGGTACCCGATCTGCCCGGCGTGCTGCGTGTTGTCCGAGACGAGGCTGACGAGCCGCACCCCGACCGTCGGCATGGGGTCGTACTGCGGCTCGTCGAGGACCCGGTCGAGGTCCTTCGGGCTCACGCCGGCGAGGTAGGTCTTGCTCCGCTCGTACACCGCGTCGGCATAGCCGAGCAGCACGTCTACCGAGTCGACCTTGAGCGCCGCGACCTGCTCCGGCGTGTGTCCGTTGCCGGTCTCCTTGTCGTCGGCCGCCATGCCGAAGCGCGCGTGCCACCCCGCGCTCGTCCAGAGCTGCGGGAGGCCGGCCAGGGCGGACACGTGGTCGTCCTGCACGCGGGTGAGGTGCCAGGCGAGCCACGCCATCGAGTTGGTGTCGGCGGTTGGCATCTTGTTGACGATCTCGACCGGCGCGCCCTCCAGGCTGCGGTGCAGGGTACGGTTGACGCGCCCCAGCGCGTCGCTGATCAGCTCGGCTCCGTCCACTGTGACCTCCTCATGATCGGGATCAAGATGCGAACCAGCCCTTGCCCTTGAGCAGGCCGCGCAGGTACGCGATCTGTCCCGAGTGCTGGATGTTGTCGACGAGGGTCATCTCCAGCCGGACGCGCATCGGCACGGTACCGTCGCCGGTGACGTTCGGCACCTGCCGGTCGAGGTCCTCGTCGCTCACCGTCTCTAGGAACGCATCGGTGCGGCCGCGCACGGCCTTGTAGTACGCGAGCAGCACGTCCACGCCGGGCGAGCGGAAGTCCCGGACCTCGTCCGAGGTGTGGCCGCGGCCGCGGTCGGATGCGTCGTCGCCGCGGCCGAAGCGCTCGTGCCATCGGTCCCGCAACCAGACGTGCTCGCTCTCCTCCATCGCCGAGAGGTGGTTGTCCTGCACGCGGGTCAGGTGCCACATGAGCCAGCCGATGGGGTTGGAGTCGAGGCCCGGCTGGCGGGCCAACTCGTCCGCGTCGAGCCCGTCGAGCGCCGCGAACAGGATGGCCTCGTTGCGGTCGAGCACCGCCTTGGCGAACTGGACGGTCGGGATGGCCATGAGCCTCCTGCGGACATGCCGGCTGCACGTGGCCGCATGATAGCAGGCAAGGGCGCAGCCCTTGACCCATAAGGGGTAGGACGGTCGGTGCTCTCCTCCCGTTGTCATTCTGAGCGAAGCGAAGAATCTCGTGGCCGTGCCTTGCTTGAATCACTACGGCCTGGGACGAGACCCTTCGCGGAGCCTGTCCTGAGCGAAGTCGAAGGGCTCAGGGTGACAGGCCGTGGTTGTCCTCGGACGGTCCAGGGACCCGCCGGGCGCGGGCTGTGCACTGCCCCTGTGCTATGCTGGCCGCACACGGATGAGGCCATGCCCACGCGCGCTCCCCGACGCCCCATCGACGTCCACGTCTTCCCTTCTTTCCGAGCCGCGGTCAAGGCACCGTGGCTGCGGAAGGTGGCGGCCGAGGCGCTCGCCGCAGGCGACCCGGACGGCGCCGGCGGGGTGAGCATCGCCATCGCCGACGACGAGACGCTGCGCTCGCTCAACGAGCGGTTCCGAGGGCTCGACGAGGTCACCGACGTGCTGTCGTTCGAGGGCGAGTCCGGTGGCGCATTCCCCACGGCCCCGGACGGCAGCGACACGATCGGCGAGGTCGTCCTCTCCTACCCCCTGGCGGTCCGCCAAGCGGACGAGCACGATGTGACGACCGAGGAAGAGCTCGCGCTGCTGGTCGTTCACGGCGTCCTGCATCTCCTCGGCCACGACCACGAGGAGCCCGGAGACGAGGCCCGCATGCAACGATTAGAGCGCCAGGCGCTGGCTGGCTTCTTCGGCGCCACGGTCCACGCGGGAGGCGCCTAGATGCCCGGCGAGGTCCTCTACCGCAAGTGGCGGCCGCCGCGCTTCGAGGACATCGTCGGCCAAGACGTCGTCAAGCAGACGCTCACGCGCGCCGTGGCCGGGAACCGCACGGCGCACGCTTACCTGTTCTGCGGACCGCGCGGCACCGGCAAGACGAGCACCGCGCGGATCATGGCGAAGGCGCTCAACTGCACGATGCGCCCGGACGGCGTCGGCGACCCATGCGGCGCCTGCGACGCCTGCATGGCCATCGACAACGGCAGCTTCTTGGACCTGATCGAGATCGACGCCGCGAGCAACCGGGGCATCGACGAGATGCGCGACCTCCGCGAGAAGGTCCGGTTCGCGCCGACGCTCGGCAAGACGAAGGTGTACATCATCGACGAGGCCCATGCGCTGACGGCCGACGCGTTCAACGCGTTCCTCAAGACGCTGGAGGAGCCGCCGCCGCAGACCGTCTTCATCCTTGCCACGACCGAGCCGCAGAAGCTGCCGGCGACGATCGTCTCGCGCTGCCAGCGGTTCGACTTCCACCGCATCTCGACGGCGGCGATCGTCGACCGGCTGAGCGAGATCGCGGCCTCCGAAGGCGCCGAGCTCGCGCCCGACACGCTGCGCACGATCGCCCGGACCGCCGGAGGCAGCCTGCGGGACGCCACCAACGTGCTCGACCAGCTCATCACGTCCTTCGGCTCAAGCCCAACGATCGAGCAGCTCCAGGAGCTGCTGGGCATCGGTGGCGAGGAGCAGGCGCTCGCGCTCGCGAAGCACCTCTTGGGGGGCGACACGACGGCATCGCTCGAGCTCGTCAACGCGGTCGCGGCCGAGGGCGTGGACCTGCGCCCGCTGCACCGCATGACCGTCGACTTCCTCCGCGCGGCGCTCCTGATGAAGAGCGGCGTGCAGGACTCACTCGAACTCTCGGCGGACGCGCAGTCCGAGCTTTCGGGCTCCGTCGGCAGCGTCTCGATCGACCACATCCTGCGCGCGCTGCGGCTGTTCGGCGGCGTCGACCTCCGGTACGACCAGCCGTCGCCGCTGCCGCTCGAGCTCGCCGCTGTCGAGCTGGGCCTCGAGCCCGAGGCGGCTCCCCCAGTCGCGGCTCCCGCTCCGGCAACACGGGCCGCGGCACCAGCCGCCGTCGCCCCGCAGCCGCGCCGCGAGCCGGCCCCCGCGGCCAAGCAAGCGCCG
>JACZSI010000088.1 GCA_022574265.1 Chloroflexota bacterium
GCGGCCGGGGGCGGGCGCTCCGCCGCGCGTGGGGGGAGAGCACGGCGGACGTGGTCAGCTACATGGACGTCGATCTCTCGACGGGGCTGGAGGCGTTCCCCAAGCTCGTGAGCGCCGTGGCCTCCGAGGGCTACGACGTGGCGATCGGGAGCCGCCTGGCCGAAGGTGCGCGCACGACGCGCTCGCGCAAGCGCGAGGCGATCTCCCGCGTCTACAACACGGTGATCCGGCTGAGCATGGGAACGCGCTTCACCGACGCGCAGTGCGGATTCAAGGCGCTCAGCAGGCCCGCGGCCGCGGTGCTCGTCCCGGTGGTTGAGAACAACCACTGGTTCTTCGATACGGAGCTGCTGGTCATCGCCGAGCGGCGCGGCTTCCGCATCAAAGAGGTCCCGGTGGAGTGGAGGGAGGACCCGGACACCCGGGTCAAGCTCGTGGCCACGGTGCTGGAGGACCTGAAGGGGCTCGCACGCCTGCGCCTGCGCGGCATCCCGGCGGTCGACCCGCCTGGCGCCGGGACGCGATGAAACCGGCCGCCGCCAGCTTCGTAACAGGTAGGAGAAGAAGCTTGCGGCAGATGGCAGGCGTCCGTAGCATGATTGCGTCAGCGATAGCGATGAACACGCGGATCGGCCATGGCCTTACGTAACCCTTCCTTCGAAGTCCGTCCATCGGTCATCACCGGCGACACGGCTGATGTCTATCTCCACCGCACGCAGCGCATCCTGCGTAACGAGGGGCTCAATCCTCTCGTGACGATGGAGTTCGCCTGCAGCCGGTCGGCCGTGCTCTGCGGCGCCATGGAGGTGAAGGCCGTCTTGAGCAAGGTCACCTCCGAAGGCAACCGCGAGGTATGGGCCGTCGAGGAGGGCGCGGAGGTCGACGAGGGCGAGGTCTGCCTTCAGGTGAAGGCGCCGTACTCGTCCTTCGGCCTCTATGAGACCGCCATCTGCGGCATCTTGGCGCATTCCACGGCATGGGCGACGGCCGCCACCGAGGTGGTCCGCGCCGCCGAGAACGTGCCGGTCATCTGCGTCGGCGCGCACAGCGTCCACCCGTCCGTTGCCCCGGTCATGGACTACGCCGCCGTCGTCGGTGGGTGCGCGTCCGGCTCGACGGTGCTCGGCACGCGTCTCGCGAACACGCAGCCGATCGCGACGGTCTCGGGCGCTCTGGTGCAGCTGATGGGCAGCGCCGTGAAGGCCATCGAGGCGTTCGATCGCGCCGTTGCACCGGACGTCGCGCGCGTGGCCTACGTGGACCCGAGGAAGGACGTCGTGGCGCAGTCCGTGGAGGTGGCAATGGCCATGAAAGACCGCCTCAGTGCCGTGCGGCTCGCGCGCGTGCCAGGCGGCGTGTCGGTGCAGGCCGACACCGTGCGGGAGGTCCGCCAGCGGCTGGACGCGGTTGGCGCGAAGAAGGTGATGATCGTGCTCAGCGGCCGCATGTCGCCCGAGCGCGTCCGGACGCTGCTCGACGAAGGCGCGCCGATCGACACCTTCCACGACACCGGCTACATCGCCGCGGCGAGCCCGGTCCCCTTCTGGCCGAACATACGCTCCATCAGCGAGCGGCCGATCCCCCAGGAGACCGAGCCCCCGCCACCGAACCCACGCCTGCTGCGGATCCTCTAGCCCGGGTCTTCGACCACGTAGGTCCCAAGGCTGAAGCCAGCCTCCGTGGCCAGCGCCGCCGCGCTCGTTACCGGGCGCTCAAGATCCGCGAACGCACCGCCCGAGACGACGAAGGCCGCGGCCTCCTCGCCGCTCGCCGCGTCGAAATCGCTCGAGAGCGCCTCGTCGACGTCGTTCGCCTCGTACGTGGCAAGGTAGCGGGCGCGCCCCGCGGCCAGCCCGACGGCCTTGACGACCAGCGCGTCCCGGCGGACGATTGCCAGCCAGGCGACGTCGCCGGTGCGCGGGACCACGGCCGCGATGCGCGGCGTGTCCAGGTCGTCGTGCTCGTAGTCCATCGCGCTCAAGCAGAGCACGAGCGCGTCCCGCGGCGGCAGCCCGGCGGCGATCTTCTCGGCGATCGGGTCGGTGTGCGAGCCATTGGCCGCGACCGCCCACTCCCCGGCGAGGCGGAGGGCGTTATACGCGATGTACGGAGACTTCTGAAGGTCGGCCTCGGCGCCCGGTCGCGGGACGATGGCCAGCGTGCCGTCGTTGTCGACCGCCTGGCGGTTGGGGAACGAGCGGCTCGACACGCGGTACATCACCGCGTTCCGGCCCGCCTTGCTCCGCCCCACCGCCACGATCCGTCCGACGTACATACGCTCCACCAGCCCAGCGGATCTCCACCACCAGGATAACTCTTGGGCGCGGGAGCCCCTCCTCAGGCCAGCGCGAGGCTGGGCACGGCGTCGAGCTCGAGGCCGTGCGTGATGCCCCGGTCGAGCGCGTAGGAGCCAGCGACGCCGATCATGGCGGCGTTGTCCGTGCAGTGGCGCGGAGCGGGGATGATGACAGGGACCGGCGAGCGCGCGGCGCACTCTTGCCGCAGCAGCGCGTTCGCTGAGACGCCCCCGCCGAGCACGAGGCCCCGGGCGCCGTGGCGGCGCACCGCCTCGGCGGCCTTCGTCGCGATGACGTCGACCACCGCCGTCTGGAACGCCGACGCCAGCTCGGCCACCACGTCCGGCGGCGGCCCCCCCGGCGGCGGCGGGTAGACGCCGAGCTCCTGCGCCTTGTGCAGCAGCGCGGTCTTGAGTCCGCTGAAGCTGAACTCCAGCGAGTCGCCCAGCCACGCGCGCGGCAGGACGAGCGGCGTCTCGACGCCCTCGGCGGCGCGCTGGATGGCGGGGCCGCCGGGATAGCCCAGGCCGAGCACGCGCCCCGCCTTGTCGAACGCCTCGCCCGCGGCGTCGTCCCGCGTCCGGCCCAGGACCTCGTAGTCGCCGTGGCCGCGCATCAGGATGAGGTCCGTATGCGCGCCGGAGGCGATCAGCACGATGAGCGGGAAGCCGGGGTCCACGTCGGGCTCCGCCTCGATCCACGCCGCGTAGGTGTGGCCTTCAAGGTGGTGGACGCCGACCAGCGGCAGACCGCGCGCGAACGCGACCGCCTTGGCGGCGTTCACGCCCACGACCAGCGACCCGACGAGTCCGGGGCCGTAGGTCACGGCGACCGCGTCGAGGTCGTCGAGCGTGACCTCGGCCTCGTCGAGGGCGCCTTGCAGGACCGGCTGTATCTGGAGGAGGTGCTGGCGGGAGGCGAGCTCGGGCACCACGCCCCCGTAGCGCGCGTGGACCGCGATCTGCGAGGAGACGACGTCCGAGAGCACGCGCCGGCCGTCTTCGATGACGGCGGCGGCGGTCTCGTCGCAGGAGCTTTCGATAGCGAGGACGAGCATCGCGAACGAGGCTACCACAGCCTCGTGGGTCCAGGCTGACGAAGGCATGTCTCTACCTCCCAAGTCAGCCCGGGGACCGGATATGCCTACTTTAGAACAACCTTTCTTATGAGCCACATTTCGGGGCTGAACAAGCCCCATGTCTCCAGTCTGACGGGGGCCTATCTCCAATCACTCAGTCGACGTAGCGTCTGGGGATCGAGGCTCCACCTCAACCCTTCGTCTTTCGCTTGGGCACGCGTCGCGTCACCGTCCGGCTCAGGTTTGTGAGTTCACCCCCCAACCCCTGTCGCCTCATCTCATCGAACGCGGCGTCCATGTTCGACTGAGGAACGCTTAGCCGCGTTTTCCTCGCAACGCCTTCCTCCAGGGCTTCTTTCAAACTCGCCACCGATTTCTTTATCCCAGCGCTATCCCCGCGCTCCACCTCGGTAGCGATACCGGTAACGCTAAGAGCGTCAAGGATCGCCCCAGACGGTAGCGGTACCTCCGTCTGTCCCGTCTTTCCGGCCGCCGCGTTCTTGTATTTCTTGTGTGTTTGCGACTCTGGCATCGAGACCACCTCCCAAAATCGAGGGCCTACCTCCACCTTCCCGATTCAATCATTGGAACTCCAGCCGACGGTGCTCCGACCCCCATTCCCGCTTCCCCGCCGCGGTTCATGGTGATATCGAGCACGACCTTCATCTATGGTCACAGCCTACAAGTCCGGAGATCGATACGAGATTGCCCTCATCAGGGTCTATGAACCACGTGCCGTCACCCCTGCCCTTGAATATCTCAGCCAACGCATCATTGTCACTGAGATAGAAACCCGCCAAGTAATCCGCATCGACCTTGCCGGTTACACTCCATCGATCATCAGATAGCTCGTACGCGCTCCACGAAGCCCATTTCAGGAACGAGCGACACCTCTCCGAAACGCCAGGGTCGTTTTCATATGGATGTAGCCGGCTCTTGACGTAGGCGATGGCCTCGGCCTCAGTATCGGGTAATTCCGGCCCGCCGCAAGCCGTCATGAGAACAGCCGACGCCATAGCCAAGGCGCCGAGCATCATTCCCACGCTCGTTCGTCTCTAACGGGACCCCCGGCATTCCTACTTCGATTGACAGCAGCCATAATCACTCGGCTGCCAACCGACGATGGTTCGGACGCCATCGGCGCTTCCTCTCGGTAGTCAAATCCTCGATCCCGGCGACCTTTAGCTTGTGCCAGATGACCGCGATATTGCCGCCACTAGCACTTCCACCATCGTCAGCGCGGTCTCGTCGCGGAGCTGCGCTTCCCAGCGGATCGCGTTGATTCGCCAGGGGACTCCAAGTTCTTATCGTACACCCGCAACCGCTGCGAGCTGGACGCTGCACCGAAGTAGATAGTCGCGCTGGTTACTGTGGCCTGCCAGCCCGGACAATCTCACCGGCTTCGCCATCCTCCCCTGTTCCCGTCAGACCGCTTCTGTCATGCTGGAGGGTAAGCAAGTGGCTCGGCACGATGGCTCCGGGATCGTGCCATGAGTCGTTACGGATTCCGCAAGAAATGCCCCCAAATGAATAAATACGAGATCTGCCGATTCTTGAACAGCCGGGCCGTGGCCGCCTCGATCAAGAATTCCGGCTCACCAAAACCCGCCGGGGCGGCGAGCGGCGCTATGCTACTATCGCGCCGCGGTTCGTCAGAGGGCGCACGGAGGGCCGCCGGCAAGCACGCGAACGAGGCGGCGAGGAGCACGCGACATGGTCGGCGAGATCGGCGTCATGACCCTGGTCCTGCTGGGTGGCCTGCTGCTTCTGTCCGCCTTCTTCTCTGGCTCGGAGGCCGCCCTCCTGTCGGTTCAGCGGGTGCGCATCCAGCACCTGGTGAGCACCAAGACCGCGGGCGCCGAGCGCGTCGCGCGGATGGTGGAGCGGCCCGACAAGCTGCTCCCGCCTATCCTGCTCGGCAACAACCTGGTGAACACGGCCGTCGCGGCCGTGATCACCGCCACCGCGATCACCGTGATCGGGAGCCAGGGCGAGGGCGTGCTCGTGGCGACCGGCATCGCGACGGTCCTGCTGCTCGTCTTCGGCGAGACGATCCCCAAGACCGTCGCGGCCAGGCACGCCGAGCGGACGGCGATCCTCGTCGCGCTGCCCATCCGGTGGCTCAGCTGGATGCTGCTCCCGGCGTCGTTCGTGCTCGAGAAGATAAGCTCCGTCTTCCTTTTCCTCTCCGGCGGCTCGGCCGTCCGCACCGCGGTCACCGTGGAGGAGATCAAGACGATGGTGACCGTCGGCTGGGAGGCCGGCACCGTGGAGCGCGGCGAGGCCGAGATGATCCGGCGCGTCCTGGAGTTCGGCGACCGCCGCGTGCAGGAGGTGATGACGCCGCGGCCGGAGATCGTCTGGGTCGAGCGCGGCGCCACGATCCGGGACTACCTCGAGCTCTACGACGAGAAGTACCACACGCGGTTCCCGGTCTTCGACGGCAGCGAGGACAACGTGTCCGGGCTGATCGCCGTGAAAGACGTGATGCGTCTGCTCGCGGGCGGTGCGAGCCTGGATTCGCCTGCCACCACAGCCATCCGACCCGCGACGTTCGTGCCCGAGACCAAGCTGGTCCAGGACCTCTTCGACGAGATGCGCGCCAACGGCGAGCAGCTCGTCATGATCGCCGACGAGTTCGGCGACGTCGCGGGCCTCGTGACGCTCAAACGGCTGATCGAGGGCATCGTCGGACCCGTCACCGACGAGGACCAGCCCCGGCCCGAGGAGGTCGTCGCACTGGGCGAGAACACCTTCGAGGTGGACGCCGGCCTGTCGATCGCGGAGGTCAACGAGCGCCTCGGCCTCGACATCCCCAAGGGTGAATACGAGACCGTCGCCGGTTTCCTCCTGGAGCGGATCGGCAGTATCCCGGAGGTGGGCACGGCCGTCGAGCACGACGGCGTCCGGTTCAGCGTCACCGAGATGCGCGGCGTCCGGGTCGCCCGCGTGCGCGTGACGCTCCCGTCACCGCCCTCGGAGTAGTCGAGGCCCGGCGTGCCCCCATCCAACCGAGCTTCCACGGGCCGCGTCGCGGGTGCCATCCGGCAAGCGCTCCGGCGGCACCGGGCCGCGCTGGGCGGCGGACCGGTCGTCCTCGCCGTCTCCGGCGGCCCCGACTCCCTCGGCCTGCTGCTCGCGGCGGCGGTCGTGCGCGGGCGTCCGGAGCTCGTCGCGGCGCACTTCTCCCACGGCCTCCGGCCCTCCGCCGACCCTCGGGCCGCACGGCTCGTCAAGCGCGTCGCCGCGTCCCTCGGCATCGCGTTCGAGCACGGCAGCGCACGGACCGGCCCGAGCGAGGAGGAGGCGCGGGACGCCCGCTACGGCTTCCTGGCCGAGGTGGCGGCGGCCCACGGCGCCTCGGCCGTCGTCACCGCGCATACGCAGGACGACCAGGCGGAGACGCTGCTGCTGCGGCTGACCCGGGGGGCGGGCCTGCGCGGCGCGGGCGCCATGCGGGAGCTCTCAGCGCGCACCGTCGATGGCGCGCCGCTCACGCTCCTACGGCCACTGCTGGGCGTGAGCCGCGCCGATATGGCGGCCGTGTGCGAAGAGGCAGGCATCGAGCCGGTCCACGACGGCTCGAACCGCAGGCTGCGCTACGCCCGGAACCGGGTACGGAGCCGCGTCATGGGCGAGCTCGCGCATATCAACCCCAGCGCGGCGGGGGCGCTGGCGCGGTTCGCGGAGTCGGCGCAGGCCGACGACGCCCTCCTGCGCACGCTGGCGGCTGAGGCGATCCAGCGCCATGAGACACGCGAGGACGGCCGCGTCGCGTGGCGGCGCCAAGCGCTCTCGGAGCTTGCGGAGCCGCTGCTCGCGCGCGTCTTGGCCTCGGCGTGGGAGCACGTCGCGGGTGCCGGCGCGGCGCTCTCGGCCGCGAAGCTCGGCGCGGCTTCGCGGCTGGTCCGCAGGCCCGGCGGGGGCGAGCTCGCGCTGGG
>JACZSI010000089.1 GCA_022574265.1 Chloroflexota bacterium
CGCCCCCGCTATCGCAGGTCAGCTGGAGGAAGAGCCCGTTGTTCTTGCCGCCCTTGTGGAGCTGGCCCGTTGAGTGGAGGAAGCGCGGGCCGTAGCCGAACGTGGTCGCGATCTTGTAGCGCTCCATCACGCGCTTCCGGAGCGCGGCGGCCGCGGCGTCGACGCCCGGGGTCTGACGGACGTACGCCATCACCGCGAGGTAGTCGCCTGGCTTCGCGCCCGCGAGCAGCTCCTTGGCCGAGCTCACCGGCGCGGCATCAGGCAACGCGCCCGTCGAGCGGAAGCCGTCGAGCACGCGGTCGGTCGCGTCCTTCGCCGCCTGCACGTTCGGCTGGTCGAACGGCTGGATGCCCAGGATGGCCCCCGCGACGGCCGTCGCGAACTCCCAGCGGAAGAACTCGGCGGCGATGTCGTAGGCGTCGGTGAGCACGAGCTGCACCAGCGGGTGCCCGGCCCCCGCGAGCCGCTCGGTCGCGACGTCGAGCGCGGCGTTGTCGTCTCCCGCTACGCGCAGGTAGACGAACACGCGGTCGTCACCGTACTGGTCTGGGCTCCCCAGAGGCTCGCCCGCAACCGGGACGATCCCGGTGCCGTCCTTCCCGGTACTCTCGGCGATCAGCTGCTCGATCCACAGCCCGATGCTCGCGACCGACGGCGACGCGACGATCGTGAGCTTGTCGCGCCCCTTGAGCGCAAGCGAGCCGAGCATCGCGCCGAGCCAGGCGCCCGGGTTGCTCGGCACGTCGAGGGCGGCGTCGCAGCGCGCCGCCATGTCGTTGGCCCGCTCAAGCAGCCGCGCCACGTCGACGCCGATCGCCGCTGCCGGCACGAGGCCGAAGTGCGAGAGCACCGAGTAGCGCCCGCCGATGTCGGTGCGGTTCTCGAACAGCCGCCTGAAGCCGTCGGCCGCGGCCAGCCTCGCCAGCGGTGTCGCGGGGTCGGTCACGGCCACGAAGTGGTCGCCCGCGCTCTCGCCCACGGCCTCGGCCACCACGCCGCGGAAGTGCTTGTAGAGCACGTTGGGCTCGATCGTGCCGCCCGACTTCGACGACACGATGAACAGCGTCTTGCGCGGGTCGATGGCGCTCGTGACGCTCCGCACCCACGATGGCACCGTCGAATCGAGCACCGTCAGCTCGGGGAAGCCGTCGGCACTGCCGATCGACGCGCGGATCACCTCGGGCCCCAGGCTGCTGCCGCCCATGCCCAGCAGCACGACGTCCTTGAACCCGCCGTCGCGGACGTTGCCGCCGAACGTCCGCAGGGCGTCGACCTCGCGCTTCATGTCTCCGTCGGTGTGCAGCCAGCCGAGGCGGTTCTCGATCTCCGCCGGGTCGTTCCGCCAGACGGTGTGGTCGCCCGACCAGATGCGTTGGATGACCGCGTCTTCTTCGAGGCGCTTGAGGGCGTCCGTCACGTCAGCCATGTACGGGCCCAGGGCGACCGTGGGGCGCTCGGCGCGCTCGGTCACCGCTGGCCACGCTTGACGAGCGCCTCGGCCTCGTCCGCCACGTGCTCCGGCGTCAGGCCGAGCTCCTCGTAGATGCGCTTGTAGGGAGCCGACGCGCCGAAGCGGTCGACGCCGACCGAGGCGCCGTCCAGCCCGACGTAGCGCTCCCAGCCCAGCGTCGTCGCGGCCTCGATGGACACGCGCGCCGTCACGCTCCGAGGCAGGACGCGCTCGCGGTAGTCGGCCGGCTGCGCGTCGAACAGCTCCCACGACGGCAGCGAGACGACGCGCGCCGCGACGCCGCGGCCCTCGAGGAGCTTGGCCGCATCGAGCGCGATCGACACCTCGGAGCCCGTCGCGATCAGGATCGCCTGCGGCTCGGGCGACGCTTCCCAAAGCACGTAGCCACCGCGCTGGAGCCCGTCGGCGGGTGCGTACTCCTTGCGGTCCAGCACCGGAAGCCCTTGGCGCGTGAGCACGAGCACCGTCGGCCCGTCGCGCCGCTCGATGGCCGCCTTCCACGCCTCCGCCGTCTCCGTGGCGTCGGCCGGCCGGATGACCGTGAGGTTCGGCACGCCACGCAGCCCCAGGAGCTGCTCGATGGGCTGGTGCGTCGGGCCGTCCTCGCCGAGGCCGACCGAGTCGTGCGTGAAGACGTAGATCACGCGCTGCTCCATCAGCGCCGCGAGGCGCATGGGCGGGCGCATGTAGTCGGAGAAGATCAGGAACGTGGCGGTGTAGGGGATGACGCCGCCGTGCAGCGCCATGCCCCCGGCGATGCTGCCCATCGCGTGCTCGCGGACGCCGAAGTGCATGTTGTGATCGACGGACGCGTCAAGCCCAACATCGGCGTGGCCCTTCAGCAGCGTCTTGGTCGACGGCGCCAGGTCGGCCGAGCCGCCGGTCAGTCCGTGCACGCGCTCGGCGATGGCGTTCATCGCCCGGTTGCCGGCATCGCGTGTGGAGAGGGCGGTGTCGCCGTCGAAGAGGCCGTCGAGGCCGTCCTTCCAGCCCGCCGGCAGCTCGCCGCTCAGGTCCGCCTCAAGCTGGGCGGCCTCGGCGGGGTACGCGGCGCGATAGGCCTCGAGCCGCGCTTCCCAATCGCGCTGCGCGTCGGTGCCGCGGCCGACCGCCCCGCGCATGTGGTCGAGCGCATCTTGCGGGATGACGAACGGCTCGTGCTCCCACCCAAGCTGCTCGCGGGTCAGGCGCACCTCGTCCTCGCCGAGCGCCTCGCCGTGCACGCCGCCGGTGTTCGCCTTGTTGGGGCTGCCGTAGCCGATGGTGGTCTGCACGACCACCAGGCTCGGCCGGCCGGTCTCGGCGCGCGCCTCGGCGATCGCGGCCTCGATGCCGTCGAGGTCGTTGCCGTCGACGGGCCCGGCGACGTGCCAGCCGTAGGCGCGGAAGCGGGCGGGGACGTCCTCGGTGAACACGACGTCGGTGTCGCCCTCGATGGAGATGCCGTTGTCGTCGTAGAGGTAGACGATCTTGCCGAGGCCAAGCGTGCCCGCGAGCGACGCCGCCTCGGACGAGACGCCCTCCATGAGGTCGCCGTCCGACACGATGGCGTAGACGCGGTGGTCGATGATGTCGTGCCCTGGGCGGTTGTAGTGCTCCGCCAGCCAGCGCTCGGCGACCGCCATCCCGATGCCGCTGGCGAAGCCCTGCCCCAGCGGGCCGGTCGTCATCTCCGCGCCCGGCGTGAGGCCATATTCGGGGTGCCCCGGCGTCTGAGAGCCCCACTGCCTGAACTGGCGGATCTCGTCCAGCGAGAGCGGGTAGCCGGTCAGGTGCAGCAGCGCGTAGAGCAGCATCGAGGCGTGTCCCGCCGACAGCACGAAACGGTCGCGGTCGGCCCAGCTTGGGTCCGATGGGTTGTGCTTGAGGAAGCGGTCCCAAAGCACATAAGCCATCGGCGCCGCGCCCATGGGAGCGCCCGGATGCCCGCTGTTGGCCTTCTGGACGGCGTCGATGGCCAGGAAGCGGATGGCGTTGATGCTGAGCTCGTCGAGCTTGGCGGTCGTTGTGGATGCTGCCACCGAGGCGTCTCCAGAGAGGCCGGGTTCGTCCGCCGATTCTAGCAGGGCACAGCCCTGCACCCGTGAGGGGTAGCACCGTCGGCTCGAGCCGGCCGCAGGAGCGGGTGTAGCGGGCTCGCGGTCGTGCAGCGCGGCGCGGGAGATTCCTCACTGCGTTCGGAATGACAGGATCGGACGACCTACAGCCCCGCGACGGCGAATATGACGCGGAACGGCTTGCAGTAGATGACGACCGAGTTGAGCGTGCTCACGTCCACGCCGGCGTCGATGGAGTAGTTCTGGTTGCCGATGTTGCCCTTGAGCTTGCCCAGCTCCACGTACCCCGGAGCGGTGACGTCGCCTGGGCCTTGCGGGTCACGGTTCGGACTCAGGATGACGCGCAGGTCGGGGCCATTCGTGACTTGGAAGTCCTCGAGGCGCAGGACGTGCGAGCCGTCCTCGAGCCGGTAGATGGTGGCGGAGCCGCTGCCCTTGTGGGAACGGTCGGCGTCGCGGAACGTCCCCGTCTTCACGACGCTCGCGGCGGCCATGCCCGGCATCATCTCCTCGGACATCGGCGCGTCCACCATCGCCATGCCCGCCATCACCGCCTCGACCTCGGCGCGCGTCATGTTCTCGGGGACGGTCGCGTTGACGGTCAGCGGGAACTCCTCGTCCACGGTCTTGCTGAGGAACACCGGCGAGCCGAGCCACCAGGCGAGCGCCAAGACCACGGCCATTCCCACCGCCAGTACCGCGCGGCCCGCCGTCGTCGAGAGGGTCCTCGTTACGGATCCCATGCAGACCTCCGGTTACGGCAGCAGGATGACCTTGCCCGTCGTCAGGCGTCCTTCGAGACGCCGGTGCGCCTCGGCCGCCTCCGCGAGGGGAAACCGCTCGCCGATGCGCACCTTCAGCTTGCCCGAGCCGGCCCAGGCGATGACGTCGCCCGAGCGCCACGCGAACTCCTTGGGCGTCAGCGTGTAATCCCCCAGGTTCGGCCGCGTGAGGAAGAGCGAGCCCTTGGCGTTGAGCACCTGCGGGTCGAGCGGGGGCACCGCTCCGCTGGCCTGCCCGTAGAGGATGAGCAGCCCGCGCGGGTGCAAACAGTCGAGACTCCCATCGAACGTCGTCTTGCCGACCGCGTCGTAAACGACCGGTAGCATCGCGCCGTTCGTGATGCGCTTGACGGCTGCCACGAAGTCCTCAGTCGTGTACACGATGACGTCGTCGGCGCCGGCCTCTCGCGCGAGCGCGGCCTTCTCCTTCGTGGACACCGTCGTGATGACGTGGGTGCCGCGCATCTTGGCCATCTGGATCAGCAGCAGGCCGACGCCGCCCGCACCCGCGT
Organism: Chloroflexota bacterium; assembly: GCA_022574265.1. GTDB lineage: Bacteria > Chloroflexota > Dehalococcoidia > Lucifugimonadales > Australimonadaceae > JADFRC01. The sequence continues at coordinate 4,823 of JACZSI010000089.1, forward strand.
GGATCAGGCACGTGTCGCCGCGGCTCAGCGGATACGCCGAGTGCACGAGGAAGTGGGCCGTCATGGCCTGGGTGGGCAGCGCCGCGGCCGTGACCTCGTCGTAGCCGTCCGGTAGCACGACGAGCCGGTCGGCCGGGGCCACGACGAGCTCGGCATACGTCCCGCGGCCGCCGCTGACCATCACGCGGTCGCCGACCGCGACGCCGCCGGCTCCCGGGCCGAGCGCGACGACCTCGCCCGCGCCCTCCGAGCCGGGGAGGTTGGGGAGATCGACCGGATAAGCACCGGAACGGCGGTAGGTGTCGATGAAGTTGACGCCGATGGCACTCAGCTTGATGAGCGCCTCGCCTTCGCCGGGCTCCGGGTCCGGCAGCTCTTCGTACCGCAGCACGTCGGGCGCGCCTTGCTCGTGGAAACGGACTCCCTTCATCGTGGCCTCCGGGTTCGAGAGTGGCCCTGATTCTACCGCGAAGCGAACCGGAGCTAGGTCAGCAGCGTGTAGACCGGTGGCGTGAGCAGCCCAACGATCACCGGGAACGGCGTATTCACCAGCAGGCGGCTCGTCGTGAACGCACCACCCATGAAGGGCAGCTCGAACATCAGCGTCCGGCTGACTGGGATCAGACTCCAGGCCGTGATGAAGGCTGCGACGGAGCCGATCCCGGCGCCGGATGCGAGAACCGAGCCCGCCAGCGGCAGGATGACGTATGGTCCGCCGGGGACCAGCGCGCCGAGCGCCGTGCCGATCAGCACGCCGACGATCCCCGACTCGTTCCCCATCCACCGCGTGATCAGATCGGCAGGCAGGACGTGCCCGGCGAGCGCGGCCAGCGCCATGCCCAGGACGATCAGCAGAGCGACCTGACGGAGGAGGCGCACCGCGACCGTCAGTCCTTCCCGCACACCGGAGACGCCGCCGCGGACCGCCACGAGCCCGACCGACAGGGCGAACAGCCCACCGAGCACGAGGAGCGTCATCGACCAGAGCCCTCCTGGCCGGAACGGCGCGCCGCGTCCGATACCCTGGCAAGCTTGGCCGCGGCCGCTTCGCGAGCGGCAGCGGGCATCAGCCTGAACACGAGGGGCACCATCACGATGGCGACCAACGGGAACCACAGACCCGCCAGAGACCTCGCCACCGCGAACGGCAGACCGAGGAACGGGATGTCCCACACGAGCAGCCGCTGGACGTTGACCGTGTTGCGCATAGCGAGGAACCCGGCCATGGGCCCGAGTCCGGCGCCGCCGCTCATCATCGCCGCGGCGATCGGGTAAACGACGTAGGGCCCTCCCGGCGAGAGGGCCCCCGCGACGACCGCGATCACGAGACCCTTGAAGCCCGCGTCGTCTCCCATCCAGCGTCCGACGGCACTCGGGGGAACGAGCACGGTCAGCATCCCCGCGAGCCCGATGCCGAGCACGATGAACGGAGCGGCGTCGCGCAGCAGTCGCAGGCCATCCTGGCCGCTGGCCGCAAGGCCGTCCGCGCCTTCCTTGCGGAAGACGAGGACGGCGACGAGGACCAGCAGCGCAAGCATGATCAGCAGCGATGGGTCACGCCACCATCGTGTCCGGGGTCGAGCAACGCGCAAGCGGGTCCTCACGGGAGAGGCAGACGCCTCAGGGGGTGGGTGCATGATAGCAACCCGCGGCGCAGGCGATCGCGGCGCAGCTCAGCTGCTGCCCGCTAGGTGGGCGCGATGAAGTCGATGGTGAGCAGTGGCCGGTTGCCGGCGTCGGTATTCTCGCGGCTGTGGAAGCGCTTCGCGGTCTGGATGCCGCTCTCGCCGCCCCTGAGTAGCCAGCCGAAGTTGGCGTCAGGGCTATCGAGCCATGCCTGCACGTCGGCGACCATCCCATCGGTTGAGGGCCAGCTGTAGCTTCCGCCGCCGCCAACCGACGTACTGCCGCTCGGCGCGGCCTCGAAGTCGCCGCCGATGCTGTCCCAGAGTTCCGTGTCGGCGAAGCGGTGGCGCCAGGTAGCATCGCCGGTCTGCGCCGTCGCGCCCCGGCCCTCCGGCCCGCCCGCGTCGGAAGCCCCCTCACCCCAGTCCGCCAGCACGTGGTGCAGCGTGACTGTCACGTCGCCCCCGCGGGTCCTCGACATCCGCATGCGCAGGCTCACGGCCGTGACCGTCGCGCCGGGCGGCACCGCCGAGGCGATGTCGAAGCGCAGGAGAGCGCGCCGCGTGTTGCCGGAGTTCGTGTTGCCGACGAAGAGATGCTCGCCCGCGCCGTTCGAACGGAAGCTGGCCGAGTCCTCGAAGAGCGTGTTGTCCGCGGAGGGCTCAAGCGCCGCGTAGCCCGACGCGGGTGGCGTCGGCGTCGCGGTTGGCTGGGGTGTGGGCGTCGCGGTTGGCTGGGGTGTGGGCGTCGCGGTTGGCTGGGGCGTCGCCGTCGCGGTTGGCTGCGGCGTCGCCGTCGCGGTTGGCTGGGGCG
>JACZSI010000090.1 GCA_022574265.1 Chloroflexota bacterium
CCGGATTGGGCGACCAACGCACATCGCCATGCACCGTAATTTCATTTTTGACGAGCGCCCGGGCCGCCCACACGGTGTGGTTGCCGCGAATGACGCTCGTGGCGCGATTCTTGATGTGAATCCAGTCGGCTTGCGGATTGATCCGAAGCAGCGGCGCGTCGCCAGGCGCTTGGGGTTCGGTGTAGATCAGCAGCAAGTTGGTGTGGAAGTTCACTCCCGCCACCTCGGCGCAGTACCAGCGATTGAGTTGCTGCACGGGCCAGGTCGGATGCACATACTGCCGATCGAAGATGCGGTCATCGACGACCAACTCGGCGATGGGTCCCTTGACCCCGGCATCCAGCAGCGCTTGGACCTCGGCGAGCCAGCCGCGCTCCATCATCGCGTCCACGCGGGCGTCGATGCGGGCGTGCAGCTCGGCCCGCGGCACGTCGATGCCGAAGAGGCGCGGCTCGAATGGCGGGCGCTCCTTGCGGCGCTGCGACGAGAAGGTCGCGCCGGTGACCTCCCACACCTCGAGCGCGCGGACGACGCGCCGCACGTTGCGTGCGTCGATGGCGGCGGCCGCCTCGGCGTCGACCGCGGCCAGGCGTGCGTGGAGGGCGTCGGCGCCGCGCTCCTCGGCCTCGCGCTCGAGCTCGGCGCGGAGCTCGGTCTGCGGCGGGACCGACGGCGCCCGCCAGCCCTCGGCGAGCCCCCATACGTACTGCCCGCTGCCGCCGACCACGACGGGATGCGCGCCGGCCCGCAAGGTGCGGTCGATGGCGTCGCGCGCCTGGGCGAGGAACGCCGCGAGGCTGTAGCCGTCGGCGGGGTCCGCGACGTCGATCAGGTGGTGGGGGACCGCGGCCAGCTCGTCGGGCGTCGGCTTGGCGGTGCCGATGGACATGCCGCGGTACACCTGCCGGCTGTCGGCGTTGACGACTTCGGTCTGGGTGCGTGTTGCGAGAGCCAGGGCCGCCGCAGTCTTGCCGGAGGCGGTGGCGCCGACGATGAAGACGACGGTGGGGCGCGCTGCGCTGTCGGATCCGTCCACGCTGTGGCCCGTGCGCCGCGCGCCGTTAGGCGCGGGTGGCGAACGCCCTCGCGATCGCCACGAACGCGTCCGGATCGAGGCTCGCGCCGCCGACGAGCGCACCGTCGACGTCCGGCAGCGCGGCGAGCTCCGCCGCGTTGGCCGCGTTCACGCTGCCGCCGTAGAGCAGCCGGACCTGCGCGGCCGTGGCGGAGTCGGTCAGCCGCACAAGGTGCGCTCGGATGCCGCCGATCATCTCCTGGGCGGTCTCGGGCGTGGCCGCCCTGCCCGTCCCGATGGCCCACACCGGCTCGTACGCGAGGACGACCTTCGTGACATCGCCCGGCTCGACGCCCGCCAGTCCCGCAGCGGTCTGGCGCTCGACGACCGCGCTGGCCTCGCCTGCGTCCCGCTCCTCCAGCGTCTCGCCGACGCAGAGGACCGGCGTCATGCCGAGGCCGAGGACTGCGAGCACCTTCGCGTTCACGAAGTCGTCGGTCTCGCCGAGTGAGTGGCGCCGCTCCGAATGGCCCACGATGACGTGGCTGCACACGCCCTGGAGCATCGCGCCCGAGACCTCGCCGGTGAACGCGCCCTTCGGCTGCGGGTGCACGTTCTGCGCGCCGAGGACGATGGGCGAGCCCGCCAGCGCATCCGCGACGGCGGGCAGCGCGACGAAGGGCGGGCAGACGACGCGCTCGACGCCCTCGACCGCGCCCAGCGGCGCACGCAACGCCTGCGCGAGCGCGACCGCCTCCGCGATCGACGGCGGGTTCATCTTCCAATTGCCTACGACGAGAGGGGTTGGCATTTGTCAGCCTCTAGGCGTCGTCCAGCGCCGCGATGCCCGGCAGGACCTTGCCCTCGAGGAATTCGAGCGAGGCGCCGCCGCCGGTCGAGACGTGCGTCATCTTATCCGCCAGGCCGAGGCGCGCCACCGCTTCCGCGGTCGAGCCGCCGCCGACGACCGTGACCGCGGAGCTTTCGGCGAGCGCTTCTGCGACGGCGCGCGTGCCCGCATCGAACGGCGGGACCTCGAAGACGCCCATCGGCCCGTTCCATACCACCGTGCCCATACCGGCAAGCTCGCGGGCGAACGCGGCCGCCGTCTCCGGGCCGACGTCGAGGACCATCCAGCCGTCGGGCACGGCGCCCGCGGCGACGGTCCGCGTGGGCGCGCCGGCCTCGATGCGCTCCGCCACGACGACGTCGGTGGGCAGGTGGAGCGCGGCGCCGGCGGTCTCGATCATGGCGGCGCACGCCTCGATCAGGCCGCTCTCGACGAGCGAGGTGCCGGTGGGCAGGCCCTGCGCTGCCAGGAACGTCGCGGCCATCCCGCCGCCGACGTAGACCGCGTCGGCGTGAGCGATCAGCCGTTCGAGGACCCGCAGCTTGTCGCCGACCTTGGCTCCGCCGAGCAGCGCGGCGAGCGGCCGCACCGGGTCCTCGAGTACCCGGCCGAGGAAGGCCACCTCGCGCTCCATGAGCAGGCCCGCGACCGCCGGAAGCAGGTGCGCGACGCCCTCGGTCGAGGCGTGCGCGCGGTGCGCGGTGCCGAAGGCGTCGTTGACGTAGACGTCGGCCAGGGCGGCGAGTCCTTGCGCGAACGCGGGGTCGTTCGCCTCCTCGCCCGGCCAGAAGCGGAGGTTCTCGAGCAGGAGCACGTCGCCTTCGCGCAGCGTCTCCGCACGCTCGCGGGCGAGGCCGCCGGGGGCGTCGTGCACGTACTCGACGGGCGTGCCGAGGAGCTCGGCGAGCCGCTCGGCGATGGGCGCGAGCTCCAGGTCGTCCGCGCGCTTCCCGCCCGGACGGCCGAGGTGCGTGCCCAGGACGACGCTCGCGCCCCCCTCGCGGATGTGCGCGATCGTCGGCAGCACCTCGCGGATGCGAGAGTCGTCGGAGATAGCCCCGGCCGCGTCGAACGGCACGTTGAAGTCGACGCGAACGAGGGCGCGCTTCCCCCGCCAGTCCACGTCGCGGACGGTGCGCTTTGCCACGCTCAGCTGCCTGCGAGCGCCCGGGCGATGGTCTGCCAGCGGTCCATCGCGTCCGCCGCGAGGCCCGCGCCTTCCAGCTGCTCGATCGCCGCCGCGGCCTCTTCGGCCGCCCGCGCCTGGGCGTGCTCGCGCGCGCCGGTCTTGTCGAGGACACGCCGGACGCCCTCGATGTCGGAGGGCTCCATCACGCGCTTGAAGTAGATGGTCCCGAGCTCCCGCTTCTGCGCGATGCTCCCGTGCTCGAGTGCGTGGACGACGGGGTAGATCTTGGACTTGTTGAGCACCATCCCTGCGGCCGGTGCCCCTCCCCAGATGATGTCCACGTCGGCGGCGATCTGCGCGGCGACGCCGAGGCGCTCACCGGCCGCCGCGAATGCCTCGGCGACCGCGTCCGTGGCACCTGCGGCCCGCGCGCCGAGGGCGGCCGCGCCACCCACGAGCGAGCCGTGCTTCGCGCGCGCCATCTCGAGGTACTTGGCCTCGGTGATGTCGACGCGCTCCTGGAACGTCAGCTCCATGTACTGGCCCTCGTAGTACCGCAGCGCCGCGCTATCGAGGGTCGCCACGGCGCCCAGGACGCGCTCGGGAGTCTCGCCGCGGCTGCCCATGCTGAAGACGGCGAGCCGGGCGAGGGCGTGCAGGCCGTCGCCGACGTTGATGGCCTGCGCCGGGCCCCACGTCCACCAGACCGCCGGGTGGTCGTCGGCCCGCATCTCCGCCGACTGCATGTCCTCGTGCACCTGCACCGACTGGAACATCAGCTCGGCTGCCGCGGCCGCCGCTCCGGCGCTCTCGCCCTGCTCGCCGTCTGGTGCCACGCTCGCCGCCGCCTCCAGGCACAGCGCTCCGTGGAAACGGGGTGCGGGCGCGCGGACGGCGGGCTCGCCGTCGCGCTCGATCCAGCCCAGCTGGTACTCCATCATCCGATAGAGCGGCAGCTCGCTAGCCACTGCCTCCTTGACGTGCGTGCGGAGCGCCTGTTCCAGCGCCTCCTGGCGATCGAGCAGCGGCTGAGGAAGGTCGGCGAGGTAGGCCACGAGCTACGCGGGCCGCGGGTCGGGCTCGGCCACGCGGCAGACGGCGCGCAGCTCTTCGAGCGGGATCGCGCCGGCGCGGACGAGCCGTGGCGTCGGCGAGGTCACGTCGACGATGGTCGAGGGCACCGCTGCGGCGCTCGGCCCGCCGTCCAGCACGAGGCTGAGGCGCTCGCCGAGCTGCCGCCGCACCTCCTCGGCGGACGCCGGCTCGGGGCCACCGTGGCGGTTGGCGCTGGTGCCGGTGATGGGCGCGCCGAGCGCGGAGACGAGCGCCTGGGGGCAGGGGTGGTCCGGCAGGCGGACGGCGACGGTGTCGGCGCCGCCGGTCACGAGCGAGGGAAGCCGTGGGTTGCGGCGCATGATGAGCGTGAGCGCGCCGGGCCAGAAGCGCTCAGCCAGCGCGAGCGCGGCGTCGGGGACCTCGGCCGCGACCTCGGCGAGCTGGCTCTCGGCGGCGATCAGCACCGGGACGCCTTGCGAGCGGTCTCGTCCCTTCAACGCGAAGAGCGCCAACACGGCATCACGGTCGTAGACGGCCGCTCCGAGTCCGTAGACGGTGTCCGTGGGGTATGCGACGACGCTCGAATCCCGGAGCAGGGCCGCCGCAACGGAGCGGTTGGAGGGGTTGTCGGGAACGACGGCCATGACCGGCCACATGTTACACCGGCGTAGTAGGCTCACACGGGAGCTGATACATGGGCTTGATGCCGGCGGATGCCGACGAAGCGATGGTGGGGGGAGAGCTGGTGCGGTACTACGCGGCCGGGTCGGGGCCGCCCGTCGTCCTGCTGCACGGCCTCGGCGGGTCGGCGGCCGTCTGGCACCGGAATCTCCCGGCGCTCAAGCGCCGCTTCCGCGTCTTCGCGCCGGAGCTGTGGGGCGCGGATGGGCACGGCGAGTCGACGCCCGAGGCGGGTGTGCGTTTCGTGACCGGGTTCCTCGATGCGGTGGGCTGCGCTTCCGCGCACCTCGTGGGCGGCTCGCTCGGCGGCTTCATGGCGGGGTCAACGGCTATCGCCGAGCCCGGCCGGGTCCGCTCGCTCACGCTGATCGGGACGGCGGGGCTCGGACGCCGCATCGCCTTCTCCCAGCGGTTGCTGACGCTCCCGCTCATCGGCGAGGCGATGTTCCGCCCGAGCCGGCGGCGGGTCCGCCGGATGCTGGCGATGCTCATCGCCGAGTGGGACGCGGACGCCGAGCGGCTGGTCGACGAGCTCTACGCGGTGCGCTGTCAGCCGGGAGTCCCCGGCCGGATGCTTGAGGTGCTGCGCTCCGGCATCAACCTCCTTGGCGTCAAGCGCTCCACGCGGCTGCTCCCTGCCTTGTGCGACGTCCGGACACCGACGCTGCTCGTATGGGGCAGCCGCGACCCGCTCTTCCCCATCGAGGATGCCCGGCGAGCGGCCCGCGTCCTGCGCGACGCCGAGCTGCTCGTGGTGGAGGGGTCGGGACACTGGCCCTACCTCGAAGCCCCGGAGACGTTCAACCCCGCGCTGCTGGGGTTCCTGGGCCGGGCCGAAGAGGCGCTCGTTCGCTAGTACCTTTGTCTGTTGACCCGTTCGCCGGCCCAGTGCTAGCGTACGAGTGCGTTCCGCTGGCTTGCCAGCATCGCCCGCACCGGCGAGCGCTGGCCCTTATCGGCAAGGCAGGCACGATGGCCGACGAACCCAATACGGCGCCCCCGCAGGAGCCCACCCACCGGGTGTCCACCAGCGGGGACGTCGAGGTGTCCACGTACCTCGAGATCGCGCAGGAGCGCGAAGGGGTCCGTGGCGAACGACGTCAGGACGGCGCGCTCCCCCCTCCCCGGCACGAAGGCATAGCGATCCTCGATTTCGGGTCGCAGTACAGCCGCCTCATCGCCCGCCGGGTCCGCGAGAACCACGTGTACTGCGAGATCTTCCCGCCGGAAGTCACCCGGGAAGCCGTCGAGCACCTGGACCTGCGCGGCATCATCCTCTCGGGCGGGCCGGCGAGCGTCTACGACGAGGGCGCGCCGCAGGCCCCGGCGTGGGTCTTCGACGCGGGCGTGCCGGTGCTCGGCATCTGCTACGGCATGCAGCTGATCGCGCACCAGCTCGGCGGGACGGTGTCCGACGCAAGCGTACGTGAGTACGGTCACGCGGTGATCCGCAAGAACGAGCGCTCGCCCCTGTTCGACGGCCTCGACGACGAGATACCGGTGTGGATGAGCCACGGAGACCGCATCGACGCGGCGCCGCCCGGGTTCCGGTCGGTCGCCTACAGCGAGAACTCTCCGATCGCGGCGATGGCGAACGACGCGGGCATCTACGGCATCCAGTTCCACCCCGAGGTCGCCCACACGCCGCAGGGCTCACGGATACTGCGCAACTTCTCGCACGGCATCTGCGGGCTCGGTGGGACGTGGACGCCCGGCAACTTCGCCGCGGAGACCGTGGAGCGCATCCGGGCGCAGGTGGGCAACGGCAAGGTCATCTGCGCGCTGTCCGGGGGCGTCGACTCGGCCGTGACCGCGAAGCTCGTGCACGAGGCCGTTGGCGACCAGCTCACGTGCATCTTCGTGAACAACGGGTTGCTGCGGCGTGAGGAGCCCGAGCGCGTCATCGAGGTATTCGGCAAGAACGTCGGCCTCAAGCTCGTCCACGTCGACGCGACCGAGCGCTTCCTGACGGCGCTCGCCGGGATCACCGACCCGGAGGAGAAGCGCAAGCGCATCGGCGCCGAGTTCATCGACGTCTTCGAGGAGCAGGCCGGTGCCCTCGGCGAGGTGGACTTCCTGGCCCAGGGCACGCTCTACCCCGACGTGATCGAGTCGCAGACGTCCGCGAGCAGCGCCGCGCACAAGATCAAGACGCACCACAACGTCGGCGGCCTGCCGGAGCGGATGCGGCTCAAGCTCGTCGAGCCGCTGCGCTTCTTGTTCAAGGACGAGGTGCGGTCCGTCGGCGCCGAGCTCGGCCTGCCGCCCGTCGTGCTCAACCGCCAGCCCTTCCCCGGCCCCGGCCTCGCGATCCGCGTGATCGGCGAAGTGACGTTCGACAAGCTCGAGGTGCTGCGCGCCGCCGACTGGATCGTCATGGACGAGATCAAGGCCGACGGGCTCTACGACAAGCTGTGGCAGAGCTTCGCGGTGCTGACCGACACACGGACCGTCGGCGTCATGGGCGACCAGCGCACGTACCAGCACGTCGTCGCGCTGCGTGCCGTGACCAGCGAG
>JACZSI010000091.1 GCA_022574265.1 Chloroflexota bacterium
GCATGCACCCCAAGGCGGAGAAGCGTGCCGGCCAGCAGAGCGACACCAAGACCATGCACTTCCACATCGGCCGCGTGCCCAGCGCCCGCTCCACCTACATGTCGGACCAGACCGTCGTGCTCGACGGCGTGCCGTTCTGGGAGAACGGCCGTCCCACGCTCCTCGACGACCCGGAGGTCAGGGCCATGGCCGCCGAGTACGGCCAGAAGCTGGGATAAGCATGAGCAACCTGCGCATGACCATCGCGCTCGACCACTACGAGCGCCACATCCCGTTCATGGACGGCACGGTGCGGCCCACCGGCATCGACCTCCAGGTGCTGACCATCGGCCAGGACCAGGCGCGCGGCGGAGGCTCCCGGCACGAGCGGATGCTCGCCCACCGCGAGTTCGACGCCTGCGAGCTCTCGCTCGGCTCCTACGTCATGGCCAAGGCCCGCGGCGCCAAGCTCACCGCCATCCCCGTCTTCCCGCGCCGGCTCTTCAGCCAGTCGCAGATGTACGTGAACACCAACGCCGGCATCCGCGAGCCCAAGGACCTGATCGGCAAGCGCGTGGCCCTGCGGACATTCCAGACCACGCTGTCCATCCTGGCCAAGGGCGACCTGGCCCACGAGTACGACGTGCCGCTGGAGGGACCCACCTGGGTGACGACGAACCCGGAGCCCGTCGCCTTCGATCCGCCGCCCGCCGTGCGCATCGAGAGGCTGGACGAGCGACGGTCGCTGGGCAGCGCCCTGGTCGCCGGCGAGGTCGACGCGTACCTGGCCCCCCGGCCGCCGGTCCCCTTCCTCGAAGGCGCGCCGGAGGTCGGGCGTCTCTTCCCCGATCCCCAGGCGGAGGAGGTCTCCTACTTCGGGCGCAACGGCTTCTACCCCATCATGCACGTCGTCGCCATCAAGCAGGAGATCGCCGAGCGCGACCCCTGGGTGACGACGAGCTTGCTGACGGCGTTCGAAGACGCGAAGCGCGTCTGGACCGCCTATATGGACGACCCCAACTGGAGCCGGCTCGCATGGGGCAGGCAGTGGCTCGAAGAAGAGCGACGGCTCCTCGGCCCCGACCCCTGGCCATACGGCGTCGCGGCCAACCGCGGCAACCTCGAGCGGTTCATCCAATACGAGCACGAGCAGGGCCTCATCCCCGAGCCGCTCACCGTGGAGGACCTGTTCTTCGAGACGATGTGGGAGACGTAACGTGACGCGGGGCGCAGAAGGATCCGGCTGCCAGGTGTAGGGGCGCAAATTTATTGCGCCCAGGGCGCGATGAATCGCGCCCCTACGTCCGGAGCCGGAGCGAGCAGCGTAGGCGCAGTCAAGGAGGCACCCATGGCGCAGGCAACCAAGGCATACACAGAGCAGCAGTTCATCGAGGACGTGCGCGAGGCCTTCGCGTCCAGCAGGGACGCGCGGCTCCAGGCCCAGACCATCGCCGACCGCCTGCGCGAGCTGTTCGCCACGGGCTGGCCGCTCTCGAGCGAGAAGCTCGGCAAGGAGAACGGCACGTACCTGATGCACGCCGACACCGAGCGAGGCCACCCAGACCCCGGCTTCATGGTCATGGCGTACCGCCAGGGCCCGAAGAAGGCCGCACCGCCCTCACCGCACGACCACGGCGCCTGCTTCGTGGTCTACGGCGTCGCCGCGGGCTCCAACCTCCAGACCAGATACCGGTGGACGTACGGCGAGGACTCGACCCAGCCGCCGGTGCTCGAGAAGACGATGGACATCCTCCAGAAGCCCGGCGACGCCGCCTACTTCCTGCCCGGCGAGATCCACAGCACCCAGGGCTCCACGGACGAGGAGACGGTCTACGTGCGCGTCACCAGCCAGGACCTCGACGGCGCCTGGCGCCACCGCTACCACCTCGGCGACAACAAGACCACGGTGTTCCGCTCAGCGACCCAGCCACAGACACCGGTCTAGGCCGGCGGCGCTGGGCGCCACGCGCACGAAGGCCCAGGCGATCCCGCCTGGGCCTTCGTTTTCTTGGAGCAGGTCCCGGAAGCCGTCCGCTAGCTCTGGCTTCCGCCCCCGACGTACACACCGATGAGGGCCGCTTCGAGGATATCGCTCCGTGACACGACGCCGATCAGGTTGCCGTCGGAGACCACCGGGACGCGGAGGATACGCTCGCGCTCCAATATCGCCATCACCTCGTCGACGGGCGTGTCCGCTTCGACGGTGATGACGTCCCGCGTCATCAGCTCGTCCACCGACGTGGCGGCCAGGTCCGTATCCGCCCGCAACGCCCGGACGAGGTCGAACTCGGTCACGATCCCGATCAAGGACTTCTCCGAATCGACCACGGGAAGCCCGCTGATCTTGCCCACGGTCATCCGGATGCCCGCGTGAGAGGCCAACGACCCCGATTCGGCCGTGATGACGTGCGTCCACATGAGATCTCGAACTTTCATGGCCGATGCCTCTCTCGGACCGAAGACGTGCTTGGTAGCCCACCGTGTCCCGGAGCCAGTCCCTCTCAGTTTGCGGGCTCGCAGACCAACATGTCATGCGTGCTAGCCCTCAACTCGCGCCATGCGGGGGTTCGCCGAGGCCGCGCGTGCTATGCTCGCCGCGCCACGGCCGGCCGTGGTGGAGGACCGATGGTCAGCATCGACGCGGGCGAACGCACCTACGAGCTCGTCCCGGGCTGGGGAGAGCTCAAGCCGAACTGGGTCTGGGGCCTGGTTGGCGACGTCGCCGTCGACTCGCACGACAACGTGCACGTGTTCACGCGCACCGCAGACCCCCCATGCCGGATCTACGACCGCTCCGGCAAGCTGCTGTACTCCTGGGGCTACGGCATCTTCGAGGACGCCCACGGCATCTGCATCGGCCCCGACGACGCGGTCTATCTGACCGACCGTGGGCCGCAGCTCGTGCTCAAGTTCACCGCCGAGGGGCGCCACGTCTTCACCCTGGGCGATCGCGGGAAGCACTCCGATACCGGCTACACCGAGGAGAGCCCCACCGTGAAGCACGCGGGCCCTCCGTTCCATCACCCCACCAACGTCGCCCTCTCGCCCAACGGGGAGTTCTACGTTTCGGACGGCTACCGCAACTGCCGCATCCACAAGTACAGCGCCGACGGCACGCTCCTGTTCTCGTGGGGCGAGCCGGGCGACGGTCCCGGCCAGTTCAACCTCGTCCACGCCGTCTGGGAGCACAAGGGCAAGGTCTACGTCTGCGACCGCGCCAACAACCGCATCCAGATCTTCACCCCGAAGGGCGAGCATCTCGAGACGTGGCCCGGCTTCGAGCGCCCCTGCAAGCTCTACATCGACAGCGAAGACGTCATCTACGTGGCGGAGCTCGGCGCTCGCGTGAGCATCCTCGACCTCCAGGGCAACGTGCTCTGGCGGTGGGGTGGGGAGGCCAGCCACGACCCCGGCAAGTTCACCGCGCCGCACGGGATCTACGTCGATTCGCAAGGCGCGATGTACGTCTCCGAGGTACTCGAGGGCGCGCGGCTCCAGAAGTTCGTTCGGACGCGCTAGGCGAGAGAGGAGGATCAGATGCTCACCGAAGAGAGGAACCGGCGGATGACCGAGACGGGGCCTGGAACCCCGGGAGGCGACTTCCTCCGGCGGTACTGGTTCCCCATCGCCGCGGTCTCGGAGCTCGACAAAGAGCCGGTCCAGCCCATCCGGCTCCTGGGGGAGAGCCTCACGCTGTTCCGGAGCCTGAAGGGCGGCCTCGGGCTGATCGCCGAGCGTTGCGCCCACCGGCTCCTCCCGCTGATGTACGGCATCCCGCATGAGTCCGGCCTGCGATGCGCCTATCACGGCTGGATCTACGACACGGAAGGCACGGTCGTGGAGAGGCCATTCGAGCCGACCTGCCCGCCCCTCAAGGTCACCTCGTACCCGGTTGAGGCGCTCGGAGGGCTCGTTTTCGCCTACCTGGGTCCCGAGCCCCGTCCGCTCCTGCCCCGGTGGGAGGCATTCATCCGGGACGACTTGGACAGGAAGATGAGCTTCACCCCCCTGCCGTGCAACTACGTCCAGTGCATGGACAACTCGATGGACCCCGTCCACTTCGAGTACCTGCACGGCCACTACGGCAACTACCTCCTGGGGCTCCGGGACGAGCCGCCCGCCTTCAACACCGCCTCGGCGCACGTCAAGATCGATTTCGACGTGGCCGACCACGGCTTGATCTACAAGCGCCGCCTCCTCACGGGGGAGAGCGAGGACGGCGACGACTGGACGATCGGCCACCCCATCGTGTTCCCGTACATGCTGGCGAGTCCGACCGGAAGCCTCGGTTTCCAGATCCGTGTCCCGGTCGACGACACGCATACCATGCACATCAACTACACGACCTCCCAGCCGAAGGAGTCCGGCAACCCAACGGAAGTCATCGAGCACACCGAGCTCGAGGTCGACTCCTGGGGACGCGTCAACCGTTCCGCGGGCATCGTGGTCCCTCAGGACATGATGGCATGGGTCGGGCAGGGGCCCGTCATGGACCGGACCAAGGAGTATCTCGCGACGTCCGACAAGGGCGTCGTCCTCTACCACAAGCTCCTGCTCGACAACATCGACAAGGTCGGGCGGGGAGAGGACCCCTTCGGCGTGATCCGCGACGGAGCGAAGAACGAGATGCTCGAGATCAAGAAGACGACCACCGAGCGAGAGGGCTTCAACATCCCAGGCGCGCTTCGCGGCCGGGCCTAACGGCTCGCGGGCGGAGCGGCGCCTAGGCCGCTCGGGATATCGCGACGGCGTTGGCCACGGCCTTGTTGATGATTTCGAGGCTGAACGGCTTCGGGATGTAGTCCACCGCGCCGAAACGGATCGCCTTCTCCTGGACCTCGGGACCGTGGTTGCCCGTGATGACGACCACCTGGCACGACTCGTGCGTCTCCTTGGCGAAGCGCAGCACGTCGATCCCGTTCAGACGCCCCGGTATCAGGTAGTCGGTGACGACGACTTCGAACGCCCCCTGCTCCAGGAGAAGCTTGGCCTCGTCGCCGTCACACGCGACCGTCACCTCGTAGCCCTGTGGCGTCAGGATGGCCGCCAACAGGTTTCGGATGCTGGCCTCGTCGTCGACGACGAGCACCCGGGCCGGTCTGTGACCGGCGATGTCGATCAGTGTCGGCGCGACCACCTACGTGTCCCCCCTGCCTGCGGCTTCCGCTAACATAACGGCCCGCGTCGGCAGCCGCTGGGGTGTTGCCCCCCCTTTGCGAGTGGGGGCAGACACGCACCGCGCCCCCGTCGGGGGCGCGCGACCTAGATCGTGGCCTTACCGATCTTGTACATGCCGGTCCCGCACACGGGGCACGTCCCCCGGGTCGCGGGACGTCCGTTCTTCATGGTGATTGCCTGGGCGTCCTTGATGTCCCGCTTGTCCTTGCACTTCACACAATAGCCGTTCACTGCCATCGTTCTCATCTCCTTGTGCTTCGAGCGTGCTTGTCGGCTGCGGACCAGAGTCTTCAAGCGTTCGGGCGCGCGCGTGAGCAGCCCGCCCGAGGCGCGTTTGCGCCGCCTTGACCCCAAGACTATAGTCGAGCTAGCTCCGCGGCAACACCGTTCAGGCGCACGGAACGAGCCGATCCGTGCTCGTTCTCAGCCCTCGTTCCTGCGGCGCCTGGCGCTTCTAGCACCCAAGAGCCACCGGAGGACCCACATGCCAGACATACAGATGGGGCTCATCGGGAGTCCGAGCGACGTCGTCAACCCGCTGTTCGAGGGCGAGGTCAAGCCCGAGGGCATCGACCTCGTCGTCACCCGCGCCGACGGCTCCACGGGCTACTGGCGCCAGTTCAACTTCGACGAGTTCGACGTCTCCGCGCTCTCCGTGGCGTCCTACATCATCGCCAAGACCAAGGGCTACGACGCCGTTGCCCTGCCCGTCTTCTCGTCCCGCCGCTTCATGCACGCGGAGCTCAACTACCACGTGGACTCCGGCATCAAGGGCCCCGAGGACCTCAAGGGCAAGCGCCTGGGCGTGGCCGAGTATCAGATGACGGCCTCGGTCTGGCTCCGCGGCACGCTCGAGCACGACTTCGGCGTATCGCAGTACGACATCAAGTGGTTCATGGAGCGGACCGAGGAGCTGAGCCACGGCGGCACCACGGGCTTCAAGCCGCCCAAGGGCATCTCCTTCACGCGGGTGCCTGAGGACAAGAGCCTGGCCATGATGCTCGTCAACAACGAGCTGGACGCCTCCTCGCTGCCCCAGATGCGGCTGCGGGGAGGGAACTTCATCGACCGCTCCACCCGCCTGCGCGCGCAGGATGCGGACTGGAGCAAAGTGAAAAAGCTCTTCCCCGACCTCATCGCCGAGGGCACGCGGTTCTACAAGAAGTACGGCTTCATCCCCGCGACCCAGATGTACACCATCAGGGGCTCGACCTTCAAGAAGTACCCCTGGGCCGCGTTCAACCTCTACGACGCCTTCGTCAAGTCCAAGCGCCGCGCGGAGGAGACGCTCTCCGAGCGCATCCCCTCGCTCATGGTCTTCGGCCGCGCCTACATGGCCCAGACCCGCAAGACCTTCGACGGCGACCCCTTCACCTACGGCGTGGAGGCGAACCGCCCGATGCTCACGACAGTCATCGACTACCTCCACGAGCAGGGCCTCATCACCAAGAAGCCGAAGGTCGAGGACCTGTTCGCGCCGAGCGTCGTCAGCCTCTAGCCGGTGCCCGCGCGTATACTGCCCGCCAGCGGGCAGGAGGGACAGATGACGAGCGAGCCAGCGCGGACAGGGCAGCACCGTCACAACCACGACGACCCCGAGCAGTGGCGTGACGCCGCGTTCGTCGGCGAGTGGGTGGGCAAGGACGACGGGCGCCCCCGCGATCGCGTCCAGCCGATGCGCGACGCCCTCGCCGCGACAGGCTACGCCGGAGACGATGCGCTCGACGCGATGGACATCGGCGCCGGCTACGGCCTCTTCGCCTCCGAGGTCCTCCGAGCGTTCCCGAACGCGACCGTGACCCTCCAGGACGTCTCCGAGCCCATGTTCGAGATCGCTCGCGAGCGCTTCCCGGACCAGGCCAGCCACATGCGGTTCGCGCTGAGCGACCTGGGCACCTCGGCCTGGACCTCCGAGGTCGGTGGCCCCTTCGACCTCGCGGTCTCCTCCATCGCCATACACAACCTCTACGACGAATCGCGCATCGCCCGCGTCTACAAGGATGTCTACGGACTGCTCAAGCCCGGCGGC